>NZ_JAAQWK010000018.1:0-131810 GCF_012985445.1 Pseudomonas sp. WS 5532 | reverse complement strand
TCTGAAATCGCCCCGTCAAACACGATGGCCGGAATCTGACAGGGATTTGGGGGGTAAACCGGCAGGGATGCCGGTTTAGCCGCGCTGGGCCAAGGATGGCCCATCGCGGCGGCCCCCCAAATCACTGGCGGATTGCGGGCATGCCGAGCCACAGCGAGGCACCGAGTGTTGGGGCGAGGACCTTTTGCTTACTTTTCGGTCCTTCGAAAAGTGAGCCGCTGTAAGAGCGGAACCATAAGCCGCCGTTACCTAAATAACGGATATACACACCCCCCAACACCCCCCACAAACCAAACCCCGCAAAAGCGGGGCCTGATCACATCCAAACGAAACCTACTTGGGCGGCACCCAGGTCACCTCGCTGATCCCAAACTTCTCCGCCCAAGGCCGGGTAGTTTTCTTGACCTGCTCATGACCCACGCGCCCAATGCGGCTGACATGGGCAATATCAGCATCGACCGCCGCCCAATGCCACGCTTCAGCGTTATTCATCACTTCGGCGCGTACCACAAAGGACTTCGGTTGACCGTGCAGTTGATAGTGAATGGTGTAGATTTTTGCGGTACTCATGTTGCCTCCCTGTCTTGTTATAGATGGATAGGCGGGCGTTCAAAAAGGTTCACTCAAAATGACAAGTCGCACACTGGCGCGGCATAGTGACGCATCCGCCACGCGCCCAAGGATCGCGCCATGTCCCGATTGACTCACAGCCAGCTCTACCTGCAGCGTCTGGGCTACGACTCAGCCCCGCCACCCACGCTCAAAACCTTGCAAGACCTGCAGCTGCGTCACGTGTGCACCTTCGCCTTTGAGAGCCTGTCGACATTGCTGCATTCACCGGTGCCGATTGACCTGCCCAGCATCGAGCAAAAGGTCTTGCTGGACGGGCGTGGTGGTTACTGTTTCGAGCTTAACTACCTGTTCCTGGCGCTGTTGCAGGAGCTGGGCTTCGACGCCCGCGGGCTTACCGGCTGGGTGGTGATGGGCGGGCCGCCTGATGCGCGCACCGGGCGCACCCATCGCCTGAGCCTGGTGACCCTGGACGGCGTGCGTTATGTCACCGATGTCGGTTTCGGCGGCATGGTGCCCAGCAGTCCGTTGCAGCTGGATACCGAGGTGCCCCAGGCCACCGCCCATGAACCTTATCGCCTGACCTTCAACGGTGCCGATTACACCCTGTGGGCGCAGGTGGGTGAGGAATGGCGTGGCTTATATGTGTTCGACCTGCAAGTGCAGGCCGATATCGACTACACCATCGGCAATTGGTACGTGTCGACGCACCCGGCTTCCGTTTTTGTCGGTCAGCTGAAAGCGGCGCGATTGGCACCGGGTAAACGCCATACCCTGGCCAATGCCAATTACGCGGTTCACTGCCTTGACCAGCCCAGCGAAAAGCGCGCAGTCGAGAGTGCTGATGAGTTACTGGAATTGCTGCAGGGCACCTTCGGTATTCGTTTGCCAAGTCATCCGCAGCTTCGCCAAACCCTTGATGGCTTAGTAATGGAAAACTCCAGGGAGCCTTGAGCTAGAGCCTTCGCTGAACCGTTTTACCTTCATGTCAATGCAAATTAATTCGAGCCTTTGGCAAAAGCCGAGGTTCGAACCGGTTCCTGAATAATTTGCTCACCAGACAAGGAGATGTAAAACGATGTCCAAGCTATTCGGAAAATTCCTCAAGGGTTCCTCACTGCTGGCGCTGGTCACCGCGCCTGCTGTGGTGTTCGCCGCAGCACCGACTGGCCCGATTTCCGTCCTGGGCCTGCAGGGCAGCTATAACGATTTCAAACTCGAAGGTGGGCAGCGACACGGTAGACCTCAAGGACCGCACCAACCCTTACGCCGAGCATTCGACTGTCCGCCCAAGCCCCCTTTGTGTCCCCCAAAACCCTCAACGCCCTGCCTTCGCTGCCTTAGTGTGCAAACAGCTTCCACTGCACAATAAGAGAGGGTGGCCATGCCCCGCACCGCGTTACTGTTGCTCGTACTCAGCCTGCTGACGGCCTGTGACGACACGCCCAAACCTGCCCCCGAACGCACTGCTGCGACCACGACCGTGCCCACCGACCCGGCACTGGCCCAGGTCTACGACACCAGCTGCAAGCTATGCCACGCCAACCCGGCGGCCGGCGCGCCGTTGGCGGGTGACAAGGCTGCCTGGAGCCCGCGCGTCGCCCAGGGCGCCGACACGCTGCTGGATCACAGCATCAACGGCTACAACGGCATGCCGCCGATGGGGCTGTGCATGCAGTGTTCCGAAGCGCAGTTTCTGGCGCTGATCAGCTTTATGGCCGGTGTTCAACTCCAATAATAAAAAGAGGTGGTGGATGGCGTTTTCACGGCGGCAACTCTTGCAACGCTCGGCAGTGGCCGGGGTTTTTCTGGCCCTGTCGAGCAACCCGGTACTGGCCCAGTTGGCCCGCGCGCCACGGTTGATCCCGTGGCGTAACTGGTCGGGCGCGCAGACCTGCCTGCCGCTGGCGCGCCTGGCGCCCAAAGACCTGGATGAATTGGTGCAAATGATTCGCCAGGCACCGAGCACTATTCGGCCCGTAGGCTCGGCACATTCGTTCAGTGCCCTGGTGCCCACCGACGGCACCTTGTTGTCGCTGAGTTACTTCAATGGGTTGTTGGACCATGACCCCGCCACCTTGCAAGCGACCTTTGCCGCCGGCACGCCGATGTCGCGCATGGGCCCGGCGCTCAAGGCCATCGGCCAGGCGCTGCCGAACATGGCGGACATCGATTACCAGACCCTGGCCGGGGCGATTTCCACCTCCACCCATGGCACCGGCGTGGGCTTTACCTCGTATTCCGGTTGCGTCACCGGCCTGCAACTGGTCACCGCCCAAGGCGCCGTGCTGGACTGCGATGCGCAACGCCATCCCGAGCTGTTCAGCGCCGCCCGCGTGTCCCTCGGTGCGCTGGGGGTGGTCACCCAGATCCGCTCGCAGAACCGCGCACCGTACCGCTTGCGTGAGCGTCAGTGGATCGCCAAGACCGAAGAGTTGCTGGAGGATGTGCACAAGAACACCCGCGAAAACCAGCACTGGGAAATGCTCGTGGTCACCCATTCCGACTACGCGCTGTCCATCGCCCTCAACGAAACCGATGACCCCGAAACGCCTCCCGTCGACCCGGCGGAGGCGGGCGGCAATGAGTTTGTGTCGATCATCGAAAAGCTCGACAAGTATGGCAGTGATTTCCCGGGCACCCGCCGCACCTTGCTCAACAGCCTGCGTTTTTTTGCCAGCTTCCAGGACCGCGTGGCCGAGTCGTTCCAGGTCTATGCCAATGTGCGCAACGTGCGTTTCAACGAGATGGAATATTCGGTGCCCGCCGAACATGGCCCGGCGTGCCTGCGGGAAATCCTCAAGCTGATCACCGACAAGGACCTGCGCACCTGGTTTCCTATCGAGTATCGCTACGTCAAGGCCGATGACATCCCTTTGAGCATGTTCGAAGGCCGCGACAGCTGTTCGATTTCGGTCCATCAGCATTACGCCATGGACCATCACAACTTCTTTGCCGCCGTGGAGCCGATTTTCTGGAAGTACGCCGGCCGCCCGCACTGGGGCAAATTGCACACCCTTAACGCGCGCACCTTGCAGCCGCTGTACCCGCGCTGGGACGAATTCACCCGCGTGCGCCGCGAGCTGGACCCGAGCGGCAAGTTCCTCAATGCGCACCTGCAATCCATCCTGGGAGTGGCCTGATGAAACGCCGACATTTTGTGCTGGGCGCCGCAGTGGCGGCAGTGGCGGGTGGCTGGTGGCTGCGCCCCAGTGATCGCGGCGGCCCGTACAGCGAGTATTTCCGCAGCCTTAATGATGAACTCAAAGCCCATGGACCGATGCGCCCGGTGATGCTGATAGACCTGGACCGCCTTGATCACAATATCGACGTGGTGATGCAGTCGGTGCAGCGTGGTGGCAAGCATTTGCGCCTGGTGGAGAAGTCGCTGCCGTCGCCGGGGTTGCTGGCGTATATCGCCAAGCGCGCGGGCACTGCGCGGCTGATGTCGTTTCATCAACCGTTTCTGAACCACGATGCGCAGGTGTTTCCCGAGGCCGACATCCTCATGGGCAAGCCGTTGCCGGTGCGCTCGGCCGAGCTGTTTTATCAAACCCATAAAGGCCCGTTTGACCCGGCCAGGCAATTGCAGTGGCTACTGGACACGCCAGAGCGGTTGCAGCACTACCTGGCGTTGGCGCAAGGGTTGGGCACGCGGTTGCGGGTGAACATCGAGCTGGATGTGGGGCTGCATCGCGGCGGCATTAGCGATAACGCGGTGCTGGGGCGGATGCTCACGCTGATCAGCGCCAACCCGCAGCACTTGGAGTTTGCCGGATTTATGGGCTACGACCCGTTTGTGGGCATGGGCGTGCCGGGTATTCTCGGTTCGCCCCAAGCGCTGTTTGAGCAGGTGATGCAGCGCTACAACGGCCATGTTGATTTCACCCGTCAGCAGTTTGCCGGGTTATGGCGTGAGGGGCTGACGTTGAACACGGCTGGCAGCCCCAGCTATCGGATTCACGAGCAGGAAACACTCAGTACCGAGGTGTCGGTGGGTACCGCGTTGCTCAAGCCCACGCATTACGATTTGCCGTCGTTGAGCGAGCATGTGCCGGCAGCGTTTATCGCCACGCCAGTGTTGAAAAGCACCGGGTCGGTGGAGATTCCGGCGCTGGATGGCAAGTCGCGGGTGTTTTCGTGGTGGGATCCGAATCAGCGCGAGACGTTCTTTATTTATGGCGGTAACTGGATGGCGCAATTCGAGTCGCCGCAGGGGCTGCAAAGCAATGAGCTGTTTGGGCGCAGTTCCAATCAGGAGATGGTCAACGGCTCGCCAGCGGTGGGATTGAATATTGAGGATCAAGTGTTTTTGCGCCCGACCCAGAGTGAGTTTGTGTTGTTGCAGTTTGGGGATTTGCTGGGGGTGCGGGACGGGAAAATCGTCGAGACCTGGCCTGTTTATGCCTGACGCAAAGCGCTCGAAATGTGGGAGTGTGATTGTGGGGGGCTGGCTTGTGTGGGAGCAGGCAAGCCAGCTCCCACACAAGTCAGTGTTCCTGTTTCAAGTCGGGTTTTTACAGGGCAAAGGGAATGGTGAGCTTGGCCCACAACATATCGCCTTCCGGCCGGTTCTTCACATCAAACTCTTTAGCCCAGCGCACCTCTGCACTGGCGTATTTCAAGAAGGTGAAATACACCGCCGGGCCAATGGCAAACACTTGTCCCTTGACCCCATCATTCACTTCATCACCATAGATGTTTACCACCGTGCGCCCGTACTGCTTATCGTCGGTGATCTGCTTGAGGTAATAGCCGTTGACCCCCAGGCTCAGGTTGTCGGTCACCTTGTAGCTGGCCGAGTAGTCGAAATGGAAAATCTGGCCGGAGCGGTAGTCGGTGTCGTGGTTTTCTTCGTTGAAGCTGTAGGTGGTCTTGATCGACAGTTCGGTGCGTTCATTGGGCATCCAGGTCGCCGAGACCAGCGGCTTGTAGGTGTAGAAGTTGTTGCTGGTGTTGGCCAGGCGCGTGGCGTCGTATTCGCCGGTGGGCAGGGTGAATTCCACGGCGGCGGCCAGGGTCAGGTTTTTGCCCATGTCCCACAGGATGATCGGCGCCAGGGTGCTGTCGCCCATGCTTTCGCGGGTGTCGGACATACCGAACAGCGACACCTGTTGCTTGATATACGGCTGGGCGATGTAGCCGCCCAGGCGCCCGCCGAACACACGCACGGGGCTCAGGTAGTCCAGGCGTGGGATGATCGCGTCGGACTTGATCCGCACTTGCGAGACCTTGCCGCCGAGGGAGCTGATGTCCAGTTTGCGTGCCTGGTAGTGGTTGTAATACAGGTTGAACGCGAACATATGGTCGGGCAGGTTGTTCACGTCCAGCGGCAGGATGTAGAAGCCATCGGTGCCGGGGCCGATGTTGTCGACGCCGCCTTCGGTGGCCAGGGCCGGCAGGCTGAGCAGGCTCAACAACGCCAGTTGCAGGGGGGGAAGTGCACGGGTGGGGTTCATGTCTGGCCTCTTTATTATTGTTAGGGCACCGCTGACGTTAGAAATATGCCTTCAGCGCCCGGCGGGGCAGGGTTTTGGCGGCCAGATAGGGGGACTTTGCCGGACAGGTTTCACTCAGGATGCAGCGGCTCTTGCAAGCGCCTATGATTAACAGGATGTTTCTAAAACAAGAACTGAAGTACTCAGTCGGGAACCCGTGAGCCATGCAAAGGAAAGCCGTTGACCCGCAATTTGAATTGGCGCTGGTGTCGCCCTTCCTGTTGCAGACCCTCGGGCACGTGGTAGCGCAAAAGGGCGCGAATGCCGAAGCGTTGTGCCGAGGCCTGGGGTTTACCCTGGCCGACCTGGATGACCCGGCCCAGCGTATTTCCTATCGCCAGGCTGTGGCGATGATCCAGCGCGCACTCAAGGTGCTTCCCGATCAGGGGCTGGGCCTGTGGGTGGGGCATCAGAACGTGCTGGGCACCCTCGGCCTGCTCGGCCATGTGATCTCCCTGTGCAAAACCCTGCGCGATGCATTTGCCATTGGCGAGCGCCATCAGCACACCTCAGGCGGCATCGCCACCACCCGTACCCATGAGACCTTGGAAGAAGTACACGTCGACGTCGAATGCCTGCTGCCGTTTGCCGAGGTGCAGGTGTTTGCGGCCGAAGAGTTCTTCGCCAGCCTGATGGTGTATGGCCGCGCGCTCGTGGGGGAGACGTTTATGCCCCTGCGCATGGAGTTCGTGCACGCTGCGCCGCCTTACCAGGCTGAGTACCAACGCCTGTTTGGCGCGGATGTGCGCTTTGGCTGCCTGCACAATCGCATGGTGCTGGCCCCGCATTGGCTGGATAAACGCCTGCCTAATCACCACGCCTTGGCGTTGCGCCAGGCCCTGGAGTTGCTGGAGTTGGAGAGCGCGCAGTTACACCAGAAGATGGACCTGATCCAGGCCGTTGAACGCGCTATTTCGCGGGATTTGCAGGGCAGCCAGCTGGAGAAGGTCGCCGGCGACTTGAACATGAGTGGGCGCACCCTGCGCAGGCGCCTGACCGAACACGGGCTGACGTTCGAAGCGTTGCAGGAGCAAGTGCGACGTGCACGTACCATGGGGTTGCTGGGGAATCCGGGGCTGTCGATCGAACGTATTACCGAGGAAGTCGGTTATAGCGATGTGCGCAGTTTTCGGCGGGCCTTCAAGCGCTGGACAGGGGTGAGCCCGAGTGCGTTTCGTGGCGAAGGAGGAGGGGCCTAGTCCTCGGGGTAGCCGATAAGCCTGTATGAAAAAGCCCCGAACCTGTCGGGGCTTTGTCCATCAACCCAAGGCCGCGAGCTGCGCCACGGTTTCCGGAAAGCGCGCCACCAGCCGAATCAAGGTGGTGGCCTGGGCGTTGGGCTTGGCCCGGCCTTGTTCCCAGTTTTCCAGGGTGCGCACGTTGGTACGCAGGTACATGGCGAACACCGAGCGCGAGAGGTTGAGCTGTTGGCGCACGGCCACCACTTCTTCGGCGCTCAGGGGGGCCAGGTTGTTGAGATGGACCTTGTGGGTCCGCAGGGTGACTTTGCCTTGGCGTTCTTCGGCCAGGGCGTCGAAGCCTTCGACCAGTTCGGAAAAGATTTCACGTTTCATGATGTGTTCTCGCTTTGATTTCCCTGTCCAGCATGTGTTTTAAGGCTTTCTTGTGATTGGGGGTAAGGTCATCCTGTTCGTGTTTGCCGTACAGGGTGAATAACCAGAACTGCGTGCCGCCCGACCACCAGTAGTAAATGACCCGCAAGCCTCCGCGTTTGCCTTTGTTGCGTCGCTCATCGACGAAACGGACCTTGCGCAACCCGCCGGTTCCCTCGATGACGTCGCCCGCTTGCGGATTCTTCATCAACTCCTGTTGAAAGCCTTGGAATAGCTCGTCACTCAGATAGTCCCTGCGATGCCGTTCAAAGGCCGGCAACTCGATAAATAGAGCATCCATGTTCTGTACGTAGCCTGCGTATAGTGTGGTGGCCCACGCGCCCGGGGTCAAGTGACCTGGCTGTGGGAACTTTCCTAAAACACAATCACCATACGGCTAGGTTCAGCGGCTAGATGCCAGACAAAGAGGTAGAGGAGGAAGGAAATTTCAGCGCACAGGGGAGGGCAAAAGAATTGAAAGTCCAGAAACGCAAAACGGCGCCCGAAGGCGCCGTTTCGTTTACTGCATCAAGCTAAGCGATCAAACGCCCAGTACCGCGTGCTGCACCAGGGTGAGCAACGGTTGTGGGTACACGCCCAGGAAGAACGCGAGCAGGGCGATGGCCAGCAGCATCACGCCGCCTGCCTTCTGTTCCCAGTGCAACTCGGCATCCACACGGCGCAGGTTTGGCTCGATCAGGTACAGGGTGACCATCACGCGCAGGTAGTAGAACACGCCGATGGCGCTGCCCAGTACCAAGGATGCAACCAACCACCATTCATGGGCTTCAACACCGGTAGCCACGATGTAGAACTTGCCGATAAAGCCTGCGGTCAGCGGGATACCGGCCAGGGACAGCATCATCACGGTAAGCACGGCGGTCAGGTACGGACGGCGCCAGAACAGGCCGCGATATTCGTACAGGGCGTCGGCATCACGACCTTTGAACGGCGAGGACATCAACGTGATCACGCCAAATGCGCCCAGGCTGGTGATCACGTAGGTGACCAGGTACACGCCCATGGCTTCCACGGCCAGGCCTTTGCTCGCCACCAGGGCGATCAGCAAGTAGCCGAAGTGCGCGATGGAGGAATAACCGAGCAGACGCTTGAGGTTGTTCTGGGTCAGGGCCAGCAAGTTACCGAACAGGATCGACGCAATGGCGATCACGGTCAGCACGGTGCTCAGCACGCCGGTGTTGGCCGCAGGCGAGATCTGGAACAGACGCACCATCACAGCAAACACGGCAACCTTGGACGCGGTGGCCAGGAACGCCGCCACTGGCGCCGGGGCGCCTTCGTACACGTCCGGGGTCCACAAGTGGAACGGCACCAGGGACAGCTTGAACGCCAGGCCGATCAGCATCATCGCCAGGCCCAGTTGGGCAATCGGTGCAGGCATGTTGGTGGTCGCCAGGGCGTGACCGATACCGGTGAAGCTCAGGTTGCCGGCCTCTGCGTAGAGCAGCGCCATACCGAACAACAGGAACGCGGAACCGGCCGCCGACAGCACCATGTACTTGATGCCGGCTTCCAGCGAGCGCTTGTTGAAGAAGGCGTAGGCCACCAGGCCGTAAGTCGGGATCGACAGCAGTTCCAGGCCGATGAACAAGCCGGCCAGGTGCTGAGCGCTGACCAGCACGATGCCACCGGCCGCAGCCAGCAGAATCAGCAGGTACAGCTCTTCCTTGTTGCCGGGGTAGCCGGTGCCGCCTTCGCCGAGGTAGGCGTGGGCGAGGGTGACGCAGGCCAGGGTGGCAACGAGGATCAACGCGATGTACAGCAGCGCGAAGTCATCGACCATCATCAGCGGGGTCACGGCCAATGGCGCGACCTTGAGTGCCGGGATGATCGACAGCAGGGCCAGGTTAAGACCGGCACACGACAGCAGGAACGTTTGCGAGTGATTGCGGCGCCAGGCGATTGCCAGCATCACCGCCACAACGGTGAGGCTGGTAATCAGCAGCGGCGCAAGCGCGATAAAGTGTTGGATCGTGAATTCCATAGCGCTCTTACCGGGCCGAAGCGAGTTGAGAGAAGGCGGTGCCGATCCACTGCTGCACGCCATGCATCGTCGCGGCAGAAGTGTCCAGGAACGGTTGCGGGTACACACCGATGTAGATCAGCAGCACCGCAAGGCCGAGCACCATGATCAGTTCGCGAGCATCCATCCCTTGCAGGACGGTGTCGGACTTGGCCGGGCCGAAGTAGGCGCGGTGGATCATGATCAGCGAGTAGACCGAACCAAACACCAGGCCCGAGGTAGCAATGGCGCTGATCCACGGCGTGTGTACGAACGAACCCATCAGGATCAGGAACTCGCCGATGAAGTTACCGGTGCCCGGCAAGCCCAGGGATGCGGCGGCGAAGAACAGGCTGATGGCCGGCAGGTACGCGATGCGCGACCACACGCCACCCATTTCACGCATGTCACGGGTGTGCAGGCGCTCGTACAGCTGACCACTGAGGATAAACAGTGCCGCGGCCGAAACACCGTGGGCCAACATCTGGATCACCGCGCCTTGCAGCGCCAGTTGGCTGCCGGAGTAGATGCCGATCAGTACGAAACCCATGTGGGAAACGGACGAGAAGGCAATCAGACGCTTGATGTCGGTTTGCGCAAAAGCCAGGAACGCACCGTAGAAGATCCCGATCAGACCCAGGGTCATGGCGATCGGCGCGAACTCGGCCGAGGCATTCGGGAACAGTGGCAGGGCGAAACGCAGCAGGCCATAAGCAGCAGTCTTAAGCAGGATACCGGCGAGGTCGACGGAACCTGCGGTCGGTGCCTGGGCGTGAGCGTCAGGCAACCAGGAGTGGAACGGCACCACCGGCAGCTTCACCGCGAAGGCGATGAAGAAGCCCAGCATCAGGATGTACTCGGTGGTCAGCGACATCTTGGTTTTCAACAGGTCGGCGTAGTTGAAGGTAATCACGCCAGTGTTGTTGAAGTTGACCAGTACCAGACCCAGGATCGCCACCAACATGATCAGGCCGGAAGCCTGGGTGAAGATGAAGAACTTGGTCGCCGCGTAGATCCGGGTTTTCTTGCCGTCCGAAGAACTGTGACCCCAGAGCGCGATGAGGAAGTACATCGGCACCAGCATCATTTCCCAGAAGAAGAAGAACATGAACAGGTCCAGCGCCAGGAACACGCCGACAACGCCGCCCAAAATCCACATCAGGTTCAGGTGGAAGAAGCCCACGTGACGCTGAATTTCTTTCCAGGAGCAGAGTACCGAGAGGATACCCAGCAAGCCGGTCAGCAAAATCATCAACAGCGACAGGCCGTCGAGGGCCAGGTGCACGTTGATGCCGAAGCGCTGGATCCACACGTGCTTGAATTCAAGCGCGAAGGTTGGATCGACACCCGGTGCCGGAGCGAATGAATAGTCACCGTGCGCCCACAGCCAGAGGCCGAGCGCGAGTTCCAGGGACATGGTCAGCAACGCAATCCAGCGGGGCAGGGTGGCGCCGAAGCGTTCACCCATCCAGCAGAGCAGGCCGCCGATAAAGGGGATCAGGATTAGCCAGGGCAGAATCATGACGGGCTCGTTTCCTTTTGCAAGTTCGCAAAGTACGCAATGTTCATAGTCATACCGCCACCACCACGATGGCACCGATCACCAGCACCGCACCGGCAGCCATGGACGCGGCATACCAACGCAATTGGCCCGTCTCGCTGCGGCTCAGGGCGGTGTGACCGGCCTTGGCGGCGCGCGGGATCAAACCGATGGTCTGGTCGAGCGGGTCTTTGCGCAGAAGGTGGCTGATAGCAAGGTATGGCTTGACGAACAGTTTGTCGTAGATCCAGTCGAAGCCCCACGCAGCGAACCACCAGGCTGACAGGAAGCGACCAATGCCACTGTTGGCCACAGCCGTCACGAAGCGACGCTTGCCGAGGAACAGCAGCGCGGCCAGCAGGATACCGGCGATGGCGATGGCGCCCGAGGCGATTTCCAGGCTGTGCTTGGCGGCGCCACCGGCATGCCCGGCGCTTTCCGGCAGTACACCGGCCAGAGGCGGGGTGATCATGGCGCCGATGAAGGTCGACAGGATGATCAGCACCGACAGTGGCAACCAGTGGGAGATGCCGTGGCCTGCGTGCGCTTCGGTCTTGGCTTCACCGTGGAAGGTGATGAAGATCAGGCGGAAGGTGTACAGCGAGGTCATGAACGCACCGACCAGGCCTGCATACAGCAGGTTCTGGTTACCGCTGGCGAACGCTTCCCAGAGGATTTCGTCCTTGGAGTAGAAACCTGCGGTCACCAACGGCAGGGCGGCCAGGGCGGCACCCCCGACGATGAAGCTGGCGTAGGCCAATGGCAGTTTCTTCCACAGGCCGCCCATCTTGAAGATGTTCTGCTCGTGGTGGCAGGCAACGATCACTGCACCGGAGGCAAGGAACAGCAGGGCCTTGAAGAAGGCGTGGGTCATCAGGTGGAAAATCGCCGCGTCCCAGGCGCCAACGCCCAGGGCCAGGAACATGTAGCCAATCTGGCTCATGGTCGAGTAGGCGAGGATACGCTTGATGTCGGTCTGTACCAGCGCGGCAAAACCCGCCAGAACCAAGGTCACACCACCGACCAGTCCTACAAGATGCAAGATTTCCGGCGCCAGGGTGAACAGGCCGTGGGTACGCGCGATCAGGTAGACACCCGCAGTCACCATGGTTGCCGCGTGGATCAGCGCCGACACCGGCGTAGGACCGGCCATCGCGTCCGCCAGCCAGGTTTGCAGCGGCAGTTGTGCGGATTTACCCACAGCGCCGCCCAGCAGCATCAGGGTCGCCAGGGTGATCCAGAAGTCACCAACCTGGAATTTCTGCGGTGCCAGCACCAGCAGTTCCTGGATGTTCAGCGTGCCCACTTGTTGGAACAGGATGAACAGGCCGATGGCCATGAACACGTCGCCGATGCGGGTGACGATAAAGGCCTTGAGTGCCGCGTTACCGTTGTTGCGGTTGCTGTAGTAGAAACCGATCAACAGGTACGAGCACAGGCCCACGCCTTCCCAGCCGAAGTACAGGAACAACAGGTTATCGCCGAGTACCAGGAACAGCATGCTGGCGATAAACAGGTTGGTGTACGAGAAGAAGCGCGAGTAGCCGGCCTCACCACGCATGTACCAGGACGCGAACAGGTGGATCAGGAAGCCTACACCCACCACCACGCCGAGCATGGTGATCGACAGGCCGTCGACGTAGAGGGCGAAGTTGGGCTTGAAGCCGTCCACCGACATCCATTGCCACAGCACCAGGGTGTAGTGGCCGCCTTCCGGCGGCGCCACGTTGAATTGCCAGATGACGTAGGCGGCGACGATCGCCGACAAGCCAATGGAACCCACGCCGATCAAGGCAGAAAGGTTTTCCGACCAGCGTCCACGGGAGAACGACAGCAGCAGGAAACCGATCAGGGGAAATACGAAAGTCAGAAAGATCATGTTCATCCGCGCATCTCACTGGCAGCGTCGATATCAAGCGTGTGGAAGCGACGATACAGTTGCAGCAGGATCGCCAGGCCAATACTGGCCTCGGCGGCTGCCAGGCTGATCACCAGGATGAACATGACTTGCCCATCCGGCTGCGCCCATCGGCTACCTGCAACAACGAACGCCAGTGCGGCGGCGTTCATCATGATTTCCAGGCTCATCAACACGAACAGAATGTTACGGCGAACCATCAGGCCGACCAGGCCAAGGCAGAACAGGATGCCGGCGACCGCCAGACCATGCTCCAAAGGGATAGCAGGCATCGTCATTGCTCCTTGGCTTCGTTGCGGCCCAAGTGGAAGGCGGTGATGGCTGCCGCGAGCAGCAGCATCGAAGCCAGTTCGACCACCAGCAGGTACGGGCCGAACAGGCTGACGCCCACGGCTTTCGCGTCTACGGTGGTGTGGCCGATGGCCTGGCCGCTCTGGTGAGCGAACAGCACATACAGCAGTTCACCCAGCAGCAGGGCTGTCAGGATGACCGGGCCGAGCCAGATGCCGGGCTTGAGCCAGACGCGTTCCTGGGCGACCGAGGCCGGCCCCAGGTTGAGCATCATCACCACAAACACGAACAGCACCATGATGGCGCCGGCGTAGGCGATCACTTCCAGCACACCGGCGAACGGTGCGCCGAGGCTGAAAAAAGTCATGGCCACGGCGATCAACGAAATGATCAGGTAGAGCAGGGCGTGCACAGGATTGGTGTTGGTGATCACGCGAAGCGTGGACACCACTGCAATACCGGACGCGAAATAGAAAGCGAATTCCATCTTTCTTCCTTAAGGCAGCAAGCTCTTCACGTTGATCGGCTCGGCTTCGTTTTGTGCGGCGCCCTTCGGCTTACCGGCAACGGCCATACCTGCAACACGATAGAAGTTGTAATCAGGGTTTTTACCGGGACCAGAGATCAGCAGATCTTCTTTCTCGTACACCAGGTCCTGACGTTTGAACTCGGCCATCTCGAAATCCGGTGTCAGCTGGATGGCGGTGGTCGGGCAAGCTTCCTCGCAGAGGCCACAGAAAATGCAGCGCGAGAAGTTGATGCGGAAGAAGTCCGGGTACCAGCGACCGTCTTCGGTTTCAGCTTTCTGCAGGGAGATGCAACCCACCGGGCACGCCACGGCGCACAGGTTGCAGGCTACGCAACGCTCTTCGCCATCGGGGTCGCGGGTCAGTACGATGCGGCCGCGATAGCGCGGCGGCAGGTACACCGCTTCTTCCGGGTATTGCAGGGTGTCGCGTTTGCGAAAGCCGTGACCGAACACCATCACCAGGCTTCGCAACTGGGTACCGGTACCCTTAACGATGTCGCCAATATATTTGAACATGGGTCAAATCCTCACTGAACCGCGCCGGCTGGCGTGTTCAACAACACAACGGCAGCCGTCACCAGCAAATTGATCAGGGTCAGCGGCAGGCAGAAGCGCCAGCTGAAATCCATCACCTGGTCGTATCGTGGACGCGGAATGGAAGCGCGCAGCAGGATAAACAACATGATGAAGAACGCGGTCTTCAGGAAGAACCAGAAGAACGCCAACTGCGGCAGGATGCCGAACGGACCGTGCCAGCCGCCGAAGAACAGCGTGACCAACAGGGCCGAGATCAAGATGATGCCGATGTATTCGCCAACGAAGAACATGCCCCATTTCATGCCGGCGTATTCAATGTGGTAACCGTCAGCCAGTTCCTGTTCCGCTTCCGGCTGGTCGAACGGGTGACGGTGAGTCACGGCGACGCCAGCGATGAAGAAGGTGCAGAAGCCAAAGAACTGCGGAATGATGAACCACAGGTTCTGCGCCTGGTACTCGACGATGTCGCGCATGTTGAACGAGCCGACCTGCACCACGATGCCCATCAGCGCCAGGCCCATGAACACTTCGTAGGACACGGTCTGGGCCGAAGCCCGCAAGCTGCCCAACAGGGCGAACTTGTTGTTGCTCGACCAACCGGCGAACAGCACCGCATAGACCGACAAACCGGCCATGGCGAAGAAGAACAGCAAACCGATGTTCAGGTCCGCCACGCCCCAGGTCGGGGTGATCGGGATGATCGCGAAGGCGATCAGCAAGGCGCTCATGGCCACGACCGGTGCCAGGGTGAAGATCACCTTGTCGGCAAACGGCGGGGTCCAGTCTTCCTTGAAGAACATTTTCAGCATGTCGGCGGCGATCTGGAACATACCGAACGGGCCAACGCGGTTCGGACCGTAACGGTCCTGCCACCAGCCCAGCAGGCGACGTTCGACGAAGCTGAGCAGGGCGCCAGCAACGACCACGGCCAACAGGATCACGATGGCCTTTACGACCGAGATGATCACGTCGATCACTTCAGGGGTGAACCAGGTCATTGCGCTGCCTCCTGCAGACCGTCAACGGTTTTGCCAAAGATCGCAGGTGGAATACCCGCAAGGCCTTTCGGCAGTGCAACCAGGCCAGCACCCAACTCATCATTGATACGCAGCGGCAGACGCAGGGTCTGGCCAGCCACGTTCAGGCTGAGCAGGGCACCGTCGTTGACGCCCAGGCGATCGGCTTCGGACTTGGCCACGGACACGTAGGCTTCAGGAATGCGACTTTGCACCGGCGCAGCTTTGGAAGAGGTCTCTTCGCTGCCGAACAGGTGGAAGAACGGCACAACCTGCCAGGTGCCCTGGGCCGGGTTGAATGGACGCGGCACGGCGGCGAACCAGTTCAGCGAGTCACCGGTGCTTTCGATCAGGCGGGTGCCTGGGTCGCCAGCGCGGATGTGACCACCGACTTCGTCCTGGAACTTGTTCCAGGCTTGCGGCGAGTTCCAGCCCGGCGACCAGGCAAATGGCACCTGCTGACGTGGCTCGACCGAGCCCGAGTAACCTTCCATGGAGAAGGCAAACGCGGTATCCGGGTCTTGCGGGGTACGCGGCTCGTGCACGCTGATGTCGGCGCGCATGGCCGTACGGCCGGAGTAACGCAGCGGTTCACGGGCGAGTTTCATGCCCTTGATGCGGAACGAGGCGGACGGAGCAGCGTCGACGATACGGGCCAGCTGCGGGGCGCTTGCGGCGGCAGCAGCGGTCACGTGGTCGAGCTGGGTCCAGTCGATCGGCTGGTTCAGCAAGGTCGCACGCAGGGCATGCAACCAGCGCCAGCCTTCGTGAACCAGGATGCTGGCGTCCATGTACTTCGGATCGAACACCTGGAAGAAGCGCTGGGCGCGGCCTTCCTGGCTGACCAGGGTACCGTCGCCTTCGGCGAAGGTGGCAGCTGGCAGTACCAGGTCGGCACGCTCGCTGGTGGCGGTCTTCTGGTGGTCGGCCACGATCAGTACTTTGGCGGCGTCCAGTGCAGCGTCAACCTTCGCGGCATCGGTGCGGGTGTACAGGTCGTTTTCCAGTACCACGATGGCGTCGGCATTGCCGTCGATCACCGCTTGCAGGGCGGCGTCCAGGGACTCGCCACCGAGCATGGCCAGGCCGAGGCTGTTGGCTTCCGGCACGACCAGGCTGATGGAACCGTTCTTGTCGCGCAGCTTCAAGGCCTTCGCGATATTCGCAGCAGCCTCAATCAGTGCCTTGGAACCCAACGAGGTGCCGGCAATGATCAATGGGCGCTTGGCCGCGAGCAGGGCGTCGGCGATGCGCTGGGCCAGTTCAGCGGCTTCAGCGTCCAGGCCTTCGACGGCAGGCGCGCTGGCGTCGAGGGCGTGGGCTACGGCGAAACCGATGCGGGCCAGGTCGTCCGGCGCTGCGTGAACGCATTCTTCGGCGATGTCGTCGAGCTTGGTTTCAGCCAGGCTTGCGATAAACAGCGGGTTCAGCGCGTGCTGGCCGATGTTTTTCACCGCGGCGTCGAGCCAAGGCTGTACGCGCATGGCGTCGGCCATGTCTTCGGCCTTGCCTTTGACCGACTGACGCAGCGACAGCGCAATACGCGCGGCAGTCTGGGTCAGGTCTTCGCCGAGGACGAAGATCGCATCGTGGTCTTCGATGTCGCGCATGTTCGGGACTGGCAGCGGGCTGTCGTTCAGCACTTGCAGGACCAGGCGGATGCGCTCCAACTCACCGGCTTCGATACCGGAGTAGAAGTGCTCGGCACCCACCAGCTCGCGCAACGCGTAGTTGCTTTCGAGGCTGGCACGCGGGGAACCGATACCGACGATGTTGCGGCCGCGCAGCAGGTCGGCGGCTTTATCCAGCGCGTCGTCCAGGCTCAGCTTGGCGCCACCGGCCAACAGCGGCTGGCGTGGGCGGTCTTCGCGGTTGACGTAGCCATAGCCGAAACGGCCACGGTCGCACAGGAAGTACTGGTTGACCGAACCGTTAAAGCGGTTTTCGATGCGACGCAGTTCGCCGTAGCGCTCGCCCGGGGAGATGTTGCAACCGCTGGAGCAGCCATGGCAGATGCTCGGCGAGAACTGCATGTCCCACTTACGGTTGTAGCGCTCGGAGTGAGTCTTGTCGGTGAACACACCGGTCGGGCAGACCTCGGTGAGGTTGCCGGAGAACTCGCTTTCGAGCACGCCGTCTTCAACGCGACCGAAGTACACGTTGTCGTGGGCGCCGAAGACGCCCAGGTCGGTGCCGCCGGCGTAGTCTTTATAGAAACGCACGCAACGGTAGCAGGCAATGCAGCGGTTCATTTCGTGGGAAATGAACGGGCCGAGGTCCTGGTTCTGGTGGGTGCGCTTGGTGAAGCGATAACGGCGCTCGTTGTGGCCGGTCATCACCGTCATGTCTTGCAGGTGGCAGTGACCGCCTTCCTCACAGACCGGGCAGTCATGCGGGTGGTTGGTCATCAGCCATTCGACGACACTGGCGCGGAACGCCTTGGATTCTTCATCTTCGATGGAGATCCAGGTGTTGTCGGTGGCTGGGGTCATGCAGGACATGACGATACGACCACGGGTGTCGTTCTCGTCGGTGTACTGCTTGACCGCGCACTGGCGACAGGCACCAACGCTACCAAGCGCGGGGTGCCAGCAGAAATACGGGATGTCGAGGCCTAGTGAGAGACATGCCTGTAACAGGTTGTCTGCCCCATCGACTTCGAGCGCTTTGCCGTCTACGTGGATAGTGGCCATGGTTCAAAGTTCTTCGTTGGCCCGTTGTCAGCGGGCGTGGCTAATGGAATCTTGTTATTCATGGGCATCAACACAGCCTTTACGGCGTCAGCCCATGAGAAGGCGAAGGGCACGGACCCTTCGCCTTTAAAGCGTTACGCGCCGACTACGATCGGCCTTGCCAGAGGCGGGACGGCGGCGCTGACAGGCGCGATGCCGGCTTCGAACTCCGAGCGGAAGTATTTGATTGCGCTGCCCAATGGCTCCACGGCGCCCGGTGCGTGAGCACAGAAGGTCTTGCCTGGGCCGAGGAAACCGACCAGACCCAGCAGGGTCTCGATGTCGCCTGGCTGGCCCTCACCGTTCTCGATCGCCATCAAGAGCTTGACGCTCCATGGCAAGCCGTCACGGCACGGGGTGCAGAAGCCGCACGATTCACGGGCAAAGAACTGCTCCATGTTGCGCAGCAACGAAACCATGTTCACGGTGTTGTCCACCGCCATCGCCAGGCCAGTGCCCATACGGGTGCCGACCTTGCCGATGCCGCCGGCATACATTTGTGCGTCTAGGTGCTCGGGGAGCAGGAAGCCGGTACCGGCGCCGCCTGGCTGCCAGGCTTTCAAGGTGTAGCCGTCGCGCATGCCGCCGGCGTAGTCCTCGAACAGCTCGCGTGCGGTGACGCCGAACGGCAGCTCCCACAGGCCAGGGTTCTTGACCTTGCCGGAGAAGCCCATGAGCTTGGTGCCCATGTCTTCGCTGCCTTCGCGGGCCAACGATTTGTACCAGTCGACGCCGTCGGCGATGATCGCCGGCACGTTGCACAGGGTTTCAACGTTGTTCACGCAGGTAGGCTTGCCCCACACGCCCACGGCGGCAGGGAAGGGCGGCTTGGAGCGCGGGTTGGCGCGACGACCTTCGAGGGAGTTGATCAGTGCGGTTTCTTCACCGCAGATGTAACGCCCGGCGCCGGTGTGCACGAACAGCTCGAAGTCAAAACCCGAGCCGAGGATGTTCTTGCCCAGCAGGCCTGCAGCCTTGGCTTCTTCCACGGCACGGTTGAGGTGCTTGGCGGCGGTGGTGTATTCGCCACGCAGGAAGATATAGCCCCGGTAGGTTTTCAGTGCACGGGCACTGATCAGCATGCCTTCGATCAGCAGATGGGGCAGTTGCTCCATCAGCATGCGGTCTTTCCAGGTGTTCGGCTCCATTTCATCCGCGTTGCACAGCAGGTAGCGAATGTTGATGGATTCGTCTTTGGGCATCAGGCCCCACTTAACGCCAGTGGGGAAGCCAGCACCGCCGCGGCCTTTAAGGCCGGCGTCTTTCACGGTCTGGACGATATCGTCCTGGGCCATGTCGGCGAAGGCTTTGCGCGCCGCCGCGTAACCGTTCTTGGCCTGGTACTCGTCGAGCCATACCGGCTCGCCGTCGTCACGCAGGCGCCAGGTCAGCGGGTGGGTTTCAGGCGAACGCTTGATCAGGTTGGCCGGGCCGAAAGATGTAAGGGTCATGGGTAGCCCTCGAGCAATTGGGTCACGCCAGCAGGCTGCACGTCACCGAATGTGTCGTCGTCGATCATCAACGCCGGCGCCTTGTCGCAGTTGCCCAGGCAGCACACCGGCAGCAGCGTGAAGCGGCCGTCCGGAGTGGTTTGGCCGAGGCCAATGCCCAGCTTGTTCTGGATTTCGCTGACCACTGATTCATGGCCACCGATGTAGCAGACCATGCTGTCGCACACGCGAATGATGTGGCGGCCGACCGGCTGGCGGAAGATCTGGCTGTAGAACGTGGCCACACCTTCAACGTCGCTGGCAGGGATGCCGAGGATCTCGCCGATGGCGTAGAGGGCGCCGTCCGGCACCCAGCCACGTTCCTTCTGGACGATCTTCAAGGCTTCGATAGACGCCGCGCGCGGGTCTTCGTAGTGATGCAGCTCGTGCTCGATGGCCGAGCGCTCGGTTTCACTCAAGGTGAAACGGTCTGTCTGGATAAGCGTGCTGTTCATGCTTAGCGGTCCACGTCGGCCATAACGAAATCGATACTACCCAGGTACGCAATCAAGTCCGCGACCATCTCGCCTTTGATCACCGAAGGGATCTGCTGCAAGTGGGCAAAGCTTGGGGTACGAATCCGGGTGCGGTAGCTCATGGTGCCGCCATCGCTCGTCAGGTAATAACTGTTGATACCCTTGGTCGCTTCGATCATCTGGAAGGATTCGTTGGCCGGCATCACCGGGCCCCACGAAACTTGCAGGAAGTGCGTGATCAGGGTTTCGATGTGCTGCAGCGTGCGCTCTTTCGGCGGCGGCGTGGTCAGCGGGTGATCCGCCTTGTACGGGCCAGCCGGCATGTTGCGCATGCACTGCTCGATGATCTTCAGGCTCTGGCGCATTTCTTCAACGCGCACGATGCACCGGTCGTAGGCATCGCCATTGGCGGCCAGCGGCACTTCGAACTCGAAGTTCTCGTAGCCCGAGTACGGCCGTGCTTTACGCAGGTCGAAGTCGCAGCCGGTCGAACGCAGGCCGGCACCGGTGACGCCCCATTCCAGGGCTTCCTTGGTGTTGTACTGCGCGACGCCGATGGTACGACCCTTGAGGATGCTGTTGTCCAGCGCAGCCTTTTGGTACTCGTCCAGACGCTTGGGCATCCAGTCGATGAACTCCTTGACCAGGCGCTCCCAGCCGTTCGGCAGGTCGTGCGCCACACCGCCAATGCGGTACCAGGCCGGGTGCAGGCGGAAACCGGTGATGGCTTCGATAACCTTGTAGGCGCGCTGACGGTCGGTGAAGGTGAAGAACACCGGGGTCATGGCGCCAACGTCCTGGATATAGGTACCCAGGAACAGCAGGTGGCTGGTGATGCGGAAGAACTCGGCCATCATGATGCGGATGGTGTCGACGCGGTCCGGCACCTTGATACCGGCCAGCTTCTCGACCGACAGCACGTACGGCAGGTTGTTCATCACGCCGCCGAGGTAGTCGATACGGTCGGTGTACGGGATGAAGCTGTGCCAGGACTGGCGCTCGGCCATCTTCTCGGCACCACGGTGGTGGTAACCGATGTCCGGCACACAGTCGACGATTTCTTCGCCGTCCAGTTGCAGGATGATACGGAAGGCACCGTGAGCCGAAGGGTGGTTCGGGCCCAGGTTGAGGAACATGTAGTCCTCGTTGGTGCCGGAGCGTTTCATGCCCCAGTCTTCCGGACGGAAGCGTGCAGCTTCTTCTTCAAGCTGCTGCTTGGCGAGGTTGAGGCTGAACGGGTCGAATTCGGTTGCGCGGGCAGGAAAGTCCTTGCGCAGCGGGTGACCTTCCCAGGTCGGCGGCATCATGATGCGCGTCAGGTGCGGGTGGCCCGGGAAGTCGATACCGAACATGTCCCAAACTTCGCGCTCGTACCAGCTGGCATTCGGCCAGATACCGGTGACGGTCGGGATGCTCAAGTCGCTTTCGGACAGCGCGACCTTGATCATCACGTCGCTGTTACGTTCCAGCGACATCAAGTGGTAGAACACGGTGAAATCGGCACCGCTCGGCAAACCTTGACGCTTGGTGCGCAGACGCTCGTCCACGCCATGCAGGTCATAAAGCATGACGTACGGCTTGGGCAGGTTGCGCAGGAAGCTCAGGACTTCGACGAGCTTGGCGCGCGCCACCCACAGCACCGGCATACCGGTGCGTGTGGCCTGGGCGGTGAAGGCGTCAGGGCCAAAACGGTTATTGAGTTCGACAACCACATCCTGGTCGTCTGCCTTGTAAGGCGGGATGTACAGAGCACTGCCTGTAGTCATGGTTTTTTATCGCTTTCGGTCAACGTAAAGAATGAAGCCAGGTTTTCGTTCTATAAAAGAAGCGGGGCTGGATCAGACTTCGTCGGGGCTGCGCAGGTTGGTGACTGCGATTCGCTGTTCGCGGCGCTGTTCCTTTTGTGACGGCATCTCGGCGCGATAAACGCCTTGATCACCGACCACCCAGGAAAGCGGACGACGCTCCTTGCCAATCGACTCCTGCAACAGCATCAAGCCTTGCAGAAAAGCTTCAGGGCGGGGCGGGCAGCCAGGCACGTAGACGTCCACGGGCAGGAACTTGTCCACCCCTTGAACGACGGAGTAGATGTCGTACATGCCACCGGAGTTGGCGCACGAACCCATGGAGATAACCCACTTCGGTTCGAGCATTTGCTCGTAGAGACGCTGAATGATCGGCGCCATTTTGATAAAGCAGGTGCCGGCGATAACCATGAAATCCGCCTGGCGCGGTGATGCCCGGATAACTTCGGCGCCAAAGCGCGCGATGTCGTGGGGCGCCGTGAAGGCGGTGGTCATTTCCACGTAGCAGCACGAAAGGCCGAAGTTGTACGGCCACAGGGAGTTTTTACGCCCCCAGTTGACCGCGCCACTCAGCACGTCTTCGAGTTTGCCCATGTAGATGTTTTTGTGGACTTGATCTTCTAACGGATCGGAGACGGTTTCCCGTTCGCCGATAGGGTACTGATCGTTAGGAGCATCCGGGTCGATCCTGGTGAGATTGTATTGCATCGCCAAAGCCTCATTGTTTCAGCTTCGCTTGCCGCTTACGACGAGCTTCCGGAGCCCAGTCAAGGGCGCCCACTCGGAATAGGTAGACAAGGCCTGCCAACAGAATTGCTATGAAAACGAGGGCTTCGACGAATCCGGTCCAGCCGCTTTCGCGGACGGACACAGACCAGGCAAAGAGAAAGAGGGCTTCGATATCGAAGATCACGAACAGCATCGCGACCAGATAGAATTTGGCTGAGAGCCGCAAGCGGGCGCCACCTGTAGGCAGCATGCCGGACTCGAACGGTTCATTTTTGCTGCGGCCCCAGGCTTTTGACCCGAGGAGGCTGGAGACGCCGAGCATGAAGGCACAAAGGCCGACAACACCGAGGAGGAAAATGGCAAAGCCCCAGTTGTGGGCCATGAGTCCTGTCGCTTCGGTCATGCTGGAAATCCTTAACAGAGAGCAAAGGTCTCTGAGCTCGAAAAAGTAACGATGCAGTGACGATATGTCGCACTGCAATCAATCGCGGTGATTTTATGGCTAAACACCGGGCAAGTAAAATTCCTATAGCGAAATTATTCGATGGAATAAGCACATAGTGCACCTTCTTGGGGCTGTAGCCCTTGTGGGGCGGGGATTAGCGGGCATTTAATCAAATGTGTTTTGTTTAAGCGGTAAAGAAGTTTTCATCGGCTAAATGATAATGAATATTGTTTGCGCAGGATTTAAGCGAATGTTTCTCGTGTGGCGCGGGAAGTTGTTGTTACTTGCGTGATTGCTGCTAGTTGCTGGAGGGGATCTTTTAACCGATTTGATTCAGGCAAATAGCGCCCTAGGTCAATGTTTTGCGCAAAACCTTCAGGGTCGACACGGTCGATGTGGGAGCCGGCTTGCCTGCGATGGCGGTGGGTCAGTTGAAAATCTGTCACTGACCCACCGCCATCGCAGGCAAGCCAGCTCCCACAGGTGAGGTGTGGTGTTATCAAACAGGCAAAAAAACGCCCCGAACCAGTCGGGGCGTCAGATCAAGCGGCAGTGCGGTTAGGTCTTCCGTGGGGCCGCACTGGCCGTTTACTCGCGACTTAGTGGAACTGCTCTTCTTCGGTCGAGCCGGTCAGCGCGGTCACGGACGAGGTGCCGCCCTGGATCACGGTGGTCATGTCGTCGAAGTAGCCGGTGCCCACTTCCTGCTGGTGCGCCACAAAGGTGTAACCCTTGGCGGCGTCAGCGAACTCTTGCTCCTGCAGTTTCACGTAGGCGGTCATGTCGTTACGGGCATAGTCGTGCGCCAGGTTGAACATGCTGTGCCACATGTTGTGAATGCCAGCCAGGGTGATGAACTGGTGCTTGTAGCCCATGGCCGACAGTTCGCGCTGGAACTTGGCGATGGTCGCGTCGTCCAGGTTCTTCTTCCAGTTGAAAGAAGGCGAGCAGTTGTAGGACAGCAGTTGGTCCGGGTATTCCTTCTTGATCGCTTCGGCGAAACGACGCGCTTCGTCCAGGTCCGGCTTGGCGGTTTCGCACCAGATCAGGTCGGCGTAAGGCGCGTAGGCCAGGCCACGGGCGATCGCCTGGTCGAGACCGGCGCGCACTTTATAGAAGCCTTCCTGGGTGCGTTCGCCCGTTACGAACGGCTGGTCGTACGGGTCGCAGTCGGAGGTCAGCAAGTCTGCCGCGTTGGCGTCGGTACGCGCCAGGATGATGGTCGGCGTGCCGGCAACGTCAGCGGCCAAGCGTGCTGCGGTCAGCTTTTGTACGGCTTCCTGGGTTGGAACCAGTACCTTGCCGCCCATGTGGCCGCATTTTTTCACCGACGCCAGTTGGTCTTCGAAGTGCACGCCGGCAGCGCCTGCCTCGATCATGCTCTTCATCAGTTCGTAGGCGTTGAGTACGCCGCCGAAACCCGCTTCGGCGTCAGCCACGATGGGTGCGAAGTAGTCGATGTAGCCTTCGTCGCCCGGACCTTTACCGGCTTTCCACTGGATCTGGTCGGCGCGGCGGAACGAGTTGTTGATGCGCTTGACCACGGTCGGCACGGAGTCCACCGGGTACAGCGATTGGTCGGGGTACATGGATTCAGCGGAGTTGTTGTCCGCTGCCACTTGCCAGCCGGACAGGTAGATCGCCTGGATACCGGCTTTTACCTGTTGAACTGCCTGGCCGCCAGTGAGGGCGCCCATGCAGTTGACGAAATCTTTTTCGGGGCGGAAGGACGGCTTGGCACCCTGGGTGACCAGCTTCCACAGCTTCTCGGCGCCGAGTTTTGCAAAGGTGTGCTCAGGTTGAACCGAGCCACGCAGGCGGACGACGTCAGCAGCGGAATAAGCGCGGGTTACGCCTTTCCAGCGTGGGTTTTCAGCCCAATCTTTTTCAAGGGCTGCAATTTGCTGTTCGCGTGTCAGTGCCATGGGGAAAAACCTCGTCGCGTCTTGTTTGGAAAAACATCCGTTTTGCCAGCCGTGCATTCAATGCGTGGGCAGGGCTGCTCGCTGACCAGAAGCTTAGGCGGTCAAGTCGGGTTTGGCGGGGAAGGCGACGGGATAAACGCAGTGCGAGAGGGCGAGTTGAGCAGGTAAGGGCAAACTGCGAACAGTCTTCGGGCATCGTGGGCCTTGGTACGATCCATCAGTGTGTAGCCGGGTTACCTGGTTAGCTTCCGTCCCTCGGGACAACTTCGTTCCAGTCGCAACCAACGTCAAACACACCTTGTGGGCGGTACAGACACGAATCGGCTCAGGTGGGTAGCTTAGAGCGGCGATCCGAAGGCCCTTGCCAGGGCCTCTGATTAGCGGGAGCGAGGCCATCATGCACAGGCTTTTTTGGCTCGTCAAATGTTTTGTAGTGCTATTTTTCAGGCACTACATCTTTAGTCTAATGCGACTCGCCAGTCAGTTTTTGGTGCTTTAGTTCAGGGTGTCGACCTTGACCCGCAAAGTCAGGTCATCACGGCCCTGGGTAGAGTAGCTGCGGGTTGTAGAGGATTTATCGGCCTGGGTCTCGCGATTGATACCCGCCAGCGGGATCCATTCGCCCAGGCGGCCACTGACCGTTGTGTCGGTACTTTGAATATTCACTACATCGGGACGTTCCTGGCTCATGCGGTCACGGTTGGTACTGATAGCCAGGTGTACGGTCTCGCCAGTGACACTGGCAGTCACGTAAAAGCCCTGGGTGACGTTGCGGTACTGGGTCTGGTTCTGCGGGCGGCCGTAGGCGTCAGGCTGCGTGGTGGTCAGTGGCACGCTCTGGCCGACCTGAATCAGTGCGGGCACGCCTTCACTGGCCTGGATCTGCTGGATGCCGCCGTCGCGGCTGGCAGTGCCGTAGCTGATGATGCGGGTTTGGCTGTCACCGCTGTTCTGCTGGTTGTTTTCGTTGCTGTCGACGGTGATCAACAGGCGCTTGGCGGGTGTGTCCAGTTGCGTGAGCAGGGCGCGCAGGTCCTGGATCTTGCCGGGGTCCGCTTTAACAATAAGCTGGTTGCCATAGGCGCTGACGGTGCCGTCCTTGCCGATAAAGTTCTGCGCGACGGGCAGCAGGTCGGCGCTGGTGCGGTTGCTCAGGTTGACGACTTCGGTGTCGGCCATGGCGCAGGCGCTGGCAGTGAGGAGCAGGGCGGTGAGCAGGGTGCGTAGGGACATGTCCGTTATCTCTGCGAGTCAATTAGGCTTGATAGTGCCAGTTTGTCGGCCTGGCGGGTCGCAAGTTGAATCGTAGACGGCAAAATGCCCTGGCAGGCAGGGCATTTTGGGTGTTGCTGATGGCGCTATCGCAGGCAAGCCAGCTCCCACATTTGGAATGCATTCCCCTGTGGGAGCTGGCTTGCCTGCGATAAGGGCGACTCGATCTCGAATCAGCCCTCGCGCACCATATCAACGTGCGGAATCCCGACTTCCAGGAATTCGTCACTGACGATCTTGAAACCCAGCCGCTCATAAAACGGCGCCGCATACACCTGCGCACTCAGGAACTGCCTGGTCTGGCCACGTTTTTCGGCCTCGCCGATCACCGTTTCCATCAGCTTGTCGCCGACCTTCAGTCCGCGCCAGTCCTTGAGTACCGACACGCGACCAATCTCGCCGCTGGGCAGCAGGCGAGCGGTGCCAATCGGAAAATCGCCTTCGAATGCAAGAAAGTGCATTGCGTCGGCGTCATCCGCATCCCATTCCAGCTCTGGTGGAACCGATTGTTCAGCGATAAACACCGCCTCACGAATGCGCCGAATCTCAGCGATATCCTTTTGCCAGTCCGCGACACTTACGTGAATCTTATTCATCGGCAAATCCCAGGCTTCCTTGCTTGACCAGTTCGCACAGCAGGTCACGACCGTCTTCGTCGGCCAGCCAGGTGCCGAGGTTTTCGCTGTGCAGGGCGTCGGCCGAGCAGACCAGTTTCAACAGTTCGCGCAGTTTGCCTGGCAGATAACGGCTCTGGCCGCTGGCAAACAGCAGTACGTCATCGTCCACTTCCGACCACGCCATGCGCGCGCTCGGGTTGCGCACCAGAATCGCGCCGTTTTCCAGGCTGCTGATAAAGTCTTCTTCGCCCAATTCTTCACCGGCGACCAGTTCCGGGTAGCGCGGCTCGGTCATGAACTGGCCGAACCAGGTCAGCAGCATGCGCTCGTCGCTCATGTGCTCGGCCAACAGACCTTTGAGGCGGTCGAGTGCATCCGCCTGAATCTGGTGCGGGTCGCTGACTGGTTGGGCGTCGGCGTCCGTGTAGCGCTCTTCATCGGTCAGGTACTGGCTGAGGAAGTCGGTGAAGTGGGTCAGCACTTCGGCGGCGCTCGGTGCGCGGAAGCCCACCGAATAGGTCATGCAGTCATCTTCGGCGATGCCGAAGTGCGCCAGACGCGGCGGCAGGTAAAGCATGTCGCCCGGTTCCAGCACCCATTCTTCGCTCTGTTCGAATTCTGCGAGGATGCGCAGGTCGGCGTGCTGCAGCAGCGGGCTTTCGGAATTGCACATCTGGCCGATTTTCCAGTTGCGCTTGCCTTGGGCCTGCAGCAGGAACACGTCGTAGTTGTCGAAGTGCGGGCCAACACTGCCGCCGGGTGCGGCGAAGCTGATCATCACATCGTCGATGCGCCAGCTGGGCAAAAAGCGGAAGTGCCCGAGCAATTCGGCAACTTCGGGTACGAACTGGTCGACTGCCTGCACCAGCAGGGTCCACTCACGCTCTGGCAATGTGCTGAACGCATCTTCGGCGAACGGCCCGCGGCGCAGTTCCCATGGGCGCTCGCCGTGTTCGATTACCAGGCGCGATTCAACTTCTTCTTCCAGGGCCAGGCCGGCCAGTTCGTCGGCGTCAATCGGGCTTTCGAAATCAGGGATGGCCTGACGGATCAGCAGCGGTTTTTTCTGCCAGTAGTCGCGCAGGAATTCGCGTGCCGTGATGCCGCCCAGAAGTTGAAGAGGAATATCAGGATTCATGTGTAACCTATTGAAAAAAAGCGCTTTTAAGACAGGAATAAAAACGCCCGGCGCGGCCGGGCGTCTCAAGAGGGCTTGCGCTAAATCAGATGCGCTTGGCTTGGGCCACCGCATTGCCGATGTAGTTGGCCGGGGTGAGCAATTTCAGCTCGGCCTTGGCGGCGGCTGGCATGTCCAGGCCGTCGATGAAAGTTTGCAGCGCCTCAGGGCTGATGCCCTTGCCGCGCGTCAACTCTTTCAGCTTCTCGTACGGGTTTTCGATGTTGTAGCGGCGCATTACGGTCTGGATCGGCTCGGCCAGCACTTCCCAGCACGCATCCAGGTCAGCGGCGATCTTCTGCGCGTTGAGCTCAAGCTTGCTGATGCCTTTGAGGCTGGCTTCGTAGGCGATCACGCTGTGGGCAAAGCCCACGCCGAGGTTACGCAGTACGGTGGAGTCGGTCAGGTCGCGCTGCCAGCGCGAGATCGGCAACTTGCTGGCCAAGTGCTGGAACAGGGCGTTGGCGATGCCGAGGTTGCCTTCGGAGTTTTCGAAGTCGATCGGGTTGACCTTGTGCGGCATGGTCGACGAACCGATCTCGCCGGCGATGGTGCGCTGCTTGAAGTAGCCCAGGGAGATGTAGCCCCAGATATCGCGATCGAAGTCGATCAGGATGGTGTTGAAGCGCGCAATGGCGTCGAACAGTTCGGCGATGTAGTCGTGCGGTTCGATCTGCGTGGTGTAGGGGTTGAAGCCCAGGCCCAGCTCGTCTTCGATGAAGGCGCGGGCATTTTCTTCCCAGTCGATTTCCGGGTAGGCCGACAGGTGGGCGTTGTAGTTGCCCACGGCGCCGTTGATCTTGCCCAGCAGCGGCACGGCGGCGACTTGAGCGATCTGGCGCTCCAGGCGATACACCACGTTGGCCAGTTCTTTGCCCAAAGTGGTCGGCGAAGCTGGTTGGCCGTGGGTGCGCGACAGCATCGGCACGTCGGCGAAACGGATGGCCAGTTCGCGGATGGCGTCAGCGGTCTGGCGCATCAGCGGCAGCATCACGTCATCACGGCCTTCGCGCAGCATCAGGGCGTGGGACAGGTTGTTGATGTCCTCGCTGGTGCAGGCAAAGTGGATGAACTCGCTGACCTTGGCCAGTTCCGGCAGCTTGGCCGCTTGCTCTTTGAGCAGGTATTCGATGGCTTTAACGTCGTGGTTGGTGGTGCGCTCGATCTCTTTCACACGCTCGGCGTGCTCCAGGGAGAAGTTTTCCGCCAGGGTGTTCAATACAGCGTTGGCTTCGGCGGAAAACGCCGGCACTTCGCTGATGGCAGGGTGAGCGGCCAGGCGCTGGAGCCAGCGCACTTCAACCAGAACACGAGCACGGATCAGACCGTATTCGCTGAAAATAGGGCGCAGGGCCTGGGTTTTGCCGGCGTAGCGGCCGTCAACAGGGGAAACCGCAGTGAGCGAAGAGAGCTGCATGGGGTGTTCTCGGACAGTCGGGCAACGAAATGGGGCGCGTATCATACATGAAAAAATCCGCCGGTCCGTCGCCAACTGACCGGCGTATTACGCGTGAGGCTATAAAAAACGGGTCGCTGCGACTTATTCGTTGCGCATCAACGGGTAAAGCTCTTTGAGCAATTTGCGTCGGCTGATCACCAACTGCCAGCGATGACCGCCCAACTGGCGCCACAACCGCGCCGAACGAATGCCGGCCAGGAGCAGGGCGCGGATTTTCGAGGCGTTGTTCGGTTGTTGCAGGTTGCGCATGTCGCCGTGCACCTGGATGCGTTGGCGCAAGGTGCTCAACGTGTCCTGGTACAGCGCGCCACAGGCGGCAATCACGTTTTCGTGGGCCGGGCCGAAGTGCTCCACCTGGGACTGAATCTGCGGCAGGCGTTTGCCGATGGTTTCGAGCAGGTCGTCACGCTTGGCCAGTTGCCGTTCAAGTCCGAGCATCGACAGCGCATAGCGCAACGGCTCACGTTGCAAGGTGCTTGGGTCGCGCTCCAGGGCGCCGATCAGCGCGCGGTAGCCTTCGCGTAGCGCCAGATCATCACCGCCGTAGACTTCCAGTGTGTCCTTGGGGTCGCGAATCAGCAGGCTGCCGAGCATGCAGGTCAGGCCTGCCTCGGTCACCTGGCCGGTCTTGGCAATCTTGTCGACCAGCACCGCGGCGAGGAAAACTCCGCCGAGCGCCGTCAATTGCTCCTGGGTCGGGCTCATGCCGGGTTGCTCCAGGCTTCGGCGACTTCAATCACGCCGCCACCCAGGCAGATTTCACCGTCATAGAACACCACCGATTGGCCGGGCGTGACCGCGCGTTGCGGGTCATCGAACGTGGCGCGGTAGCCGCTGGCGGTTTTTTCCAGGGTGCAGGGCTGGTCGCTTTGGCGATAGCGCACTTTGGCGGTCAGGCGGCGTGGCGTGCTCAGGTCGATCGGGTTGACCCAATAGATTTCCGAGGCCAGCAGCGCGCCCGAGAACAGTAGCGGGTGCTCGTTGCCCTGGCCGACGACCAGCACGTTGTTTTCCAGGTCCTTGACCAGCACGTACCAGGGTTCTTCACCGGCGTCTTTAAGGCCGCCGATGCCCAGCCCCTGACGCTGGCCAATGGTGTGGTACATCAAGCCATGGTGACGGCCGATCACTTCACCGTCGGTGGTTTTGATCTCGCCAGGTTGTGCCGGCAGGTATTGCTTGAGGAAGTCGCTGAAGCGGCGCTCGCCGATAAAGCAGATCCCGGTGGAATCCTTCTTCTTGGCGGTAGCCAGGCCGTGTTTTTCGGCGATCTTGCGCACTTCGGGTTTTTCCAGCTCGCCGACCGGGAACAGGGTCTTGGCGATCTGTTCACCGCCCACGGCGTGCAGGAAGTAGCTCTGGTCCTTGTTCGGGTCCAGGCCTTTGAGCAGTTCGGTACGGCCATCGATATCGCGACGGCGCACGTAATGGCCAGTGGCAATCAGGTCGGCGCCGAGGATCATGGCGTAGTCGAGGAACGCCTTGAACTTGATTTCGCGGTTACACAGGATGTCCGGGTTCGGCGTACGGCCGGCCTTGTATTCGGCCAGGAAGTGCTCGAACACATTGTCCCAGTACTCGGCGGCGAAATTGGCGGTGTGCAGCTTGATGCCGATCTTGTCGCACACGGCCTGGGCGTCGGCCAGGTCGTCCATGGCGGTGCAATATTCCGTTCCATCGTCTTCTTCCCAGTTCTTCATGAACAGGCCTTCCACCTCATAACCCTGCTCCATGAGCAGAACGGCGGAAACGGAAGAATCCACGCCGCCGGACATGCCGACGATGACGCGCTTCTTTTGTGTGTCAGAAGGGGCTGGATCACGCATAGGGTTTCAACGGGTGTCTTGAAAAAGGACGCGATTCTAACAGGCTCACGCCCGCAAGGCTAAAGAGAAGGGCGGATCAATTCGAGGCTATGGCGCTGGCCGGCCAGATAATCATCGATACAGCGGATGATCAGCTCACTGCGCCAGTCGTCGCGCAGGGCCATCAGCTCCTCACGGGTCAGCCAGCGGGCGCGGACGATGCCTTCATCGAGCTGGTAGTCGGGGTGATGTTTCAAGGCCTTGGCGGTAAAACACACGCGCTGATAAGTCACGCCATTGCTGGGAGCGGTGTACAGGTAGATGCCGACAATGCCGGTGGCCTCGACGTCCCAGCCGGTTTCTTCGAGGGTTTCACGCACGGCAGCTTCGGTGAGGGTTTCATGCGGGTCCAGATGGCCGGCCGGCTGGTTGAGCACGGCGCGGCCGCCCTTGAGTTCCTCGACCATCAGGAAGCGGCCGTTGTCTTCGACGAGGGTGGCGACGGTGATGTGGGGTTGCCAGGTCATAGGTGCCTCAATGTGTAGTGACTGAAGAAACTCGTTCAGTGTGGGAGCTGGCTTGCCTGCGATAGCAGTCTGTCAGTTGACCCAGATGCAGCTGAACCACCGCTATCGCAGGCAAGCCAGCTCCCACATTTGATCGGGGTTGTTCAATGAAATCGGGGGCACAAACAGAAACCCCGGCACGGGGCCGGGGCTTCTTTGCATCCTTACAACCTTACTTCAACTTGGCAATGGCCGCGTTGAGGGTGTTGCTTGGGCGCATGGCTTTGCTGGTCAGCTCCGGGTTCGGCGCGTAGTAGCCGCCGATGTCCACTGGCTTGCCCTGTACGGCGTTCAGCTCGGCAACGATGGTTGCCTCGTTGTCGGCCAGGGTTTTGGCCAGTTCGCCAAACTGCGCTTGCAGTGCAGCATCTTCAGTCTGTGCGGCCAGGGCTTGAGCCCAGTACAGCGCCAGGTAGAAGTGGCTGCCGCGGTTGTCGATGTTGCCGACTTTGCGCGATGGCGACTTGTTGTTGTCCAGGAACTGGCCAGTGGCCTGGTCCAGGGTCTTGGACAGCACCAGGGCTTTCGGGTTGTTGTAGGTGACACCCAAATGCTCAAGGGACGCGGCCAGGGCCAGGAACTCGCCCAGGGAATCCCAGCGCAGGAAGTTCTCTTCAACCAGTTGCTGCACGTGCTTTGGAGCCGAACCGCCGGCGCCGGTTTCGAACAGGCCGCCGCCGTTCATCAGCGGCACGATCGACAGCATCTTGGCACTGGTGCCCAGTTCCATGATCGGGAACAGGTCGGTCAGGTAGTCACGCAGAACGTTACCGGTCACCGAGATGGTGTCCAGGCCCTTGCGGGTGCGCTCCAGGGTGAACTTCATCGCGTCGACCGGCGACATGATGCGGATGTCCAGGCCTTCGGTGTTGTGGTCTTTCAGGTAAGCCTGAACTTTCTCGACCACCACGCCATCGTGGGCACGCTTAGGGTCCAGCCAGAAAATGGCCGGGGTGTTGCTGGCGCGAGCACGGTTGACGGCCAGTTTGACCCAGTCCTGGATCGGCGCGTCTTTGGTCTGGCACATGCGGAAGATGTCGCCGGCTTCGACAGCCTGTTCCATCAGCAGGTTGCCCTTGCTGTCGGTGACGCGGACCACGCCGTCAGCCTTGATCTGGAAGGTCTTGTCGTGGGAACCGTACTCTTCGGCTTTTTTCGCCATCAGGCCAACGTTCGGCACGCTGCCCATGGTGGTTGGGTCGAAGGCGCCATTGGCCTTGCAGTCTTCGATCACTGCCTGGTAGATGGTGGCGTAGCAGCGATCCGGGATCACGGCCTTGGTGTCGTGCAGTTGGCCGTCGGTGCCCCACATTTTGCCTGAGTCACGGATCATGGCAGGCATCGAGGCGTCGACGATAACGTCGCTCGGCACGTGCAGGTTGGTAATGCCTTTGTCCGAGTTGACCATGGCCAGGGACGGACGAGCGGCGTACACCGCCTGGATGTCGGCTTCGATCTGCGCTTGCTGATCGGCCGGCAGGGCCTTGATGCGGGCGTACAGGTCGCCGATGCCGTTGTTCAGGTTAAAGCCGATCTGCTCCAGCACGACAGCGTGCTTGGCCAGTGCGTCTTTATAGAACTCGGCAACGATCTGGCCGAACATGATCGGGTCGGAGACCTTCATCATGGTGGCTTTCAAGTGGACCGACAGCAGTACGCCTTGTTTCTTGGCGTCTTCGATTTCAGCGGCGATGAAGCTGCGCAGGGCATTCTTGCTCAGCACGGCGGTGTCGATGATCTCGCCAGCCTGCAAGCTGGTTTTTTCTTTCAGGACGGTAGCGGTACCGTCCTTGGCGATCAGTTCGATCTTGACGGCGTCAGCCGCTTCGATCTGTACGGCTTTCTCGCTGCCGTAGAAGTCGCCGTTGCTCATGTGGGCCACGTGGGACTTGGAGTCCGCAGCCCAGGCGCCCATTTTATGCGGGTGCTTGCGCGCGTAGTTCTTGACCGACGGCGGTGCGCGGCGGTCGGAGTTGCCTTCGCGCAGTACCGGGTTCACGGCGCTGCCCTTGACCTTGTCGTAACGTGCGCGGGTTTCTTTTTCCGCGTCGGTGGTTACGGTTTCCGGGTAGTCCGGCAGGGCGTAGCCCTGGGCCTGCAGTTCCTTGATCGCCGCTTGCAGCTGCGGGGTCGAAGCACTGATGTTAGGCAGCTTGATGATGTTGGCTTCAGGCGTAACGGCCAGGTCGCCCAGTTCGGCGAGGTGGTCCGGGATAGCCTTGGTGCCCAGTTGCTCGGGGAAGCTTGCGAGGATGCGCGCGGCCAGGGAAATGTCGCGGGTTTCCACGGCAATATCAGCGGAAGCGGTGAAGGCCTCTACGATAGGCAGCAGTGAATAGGTGGCGAGGGCTGGGGCTTCGTCGGTGAAGGTGTAGATGATCTTCGAGCGGGTGGGCATATTCGGATTAACTCTCTTCTTTGCTGAAAGCGTGCGCAGAAACTCGAGATGCGCCGGGTGGAGCGCGTTCGTTCAAAGTCATCCATGAGCGAAATGTCGAGGTTTCTTCGCGGTGATGTTGGGTTGCATCAGTCGAGCGTCAAGCGGGTGGACTATTGTATTAGTCCTGCTTTGTAGCGTAAGGCTTTGTTCTAGAGCGGTCCGCCGTCGTGACTCTTTGGTCAGCGGCGGCATTATACATAGGTCGCTATGCTTACGCCGAGCCTTCATACAAAAGGTGTGTCGTCCATTGGTCTAAAGGTCGCAGGGCCCAGACTGCGACCAAAGTCGCACGATGTGCTCAAGATTGGCGATTTTGTCTTTGCTTTCAGGCTTGTAGGCGACAAATTATGCTGTTTTCGATGCAAATGAGCATGGCGTGAGGTTTCAGTCGCCATTTATCTGGAGTAGGCTCGAACGCAGCCAGATGTTCAATCCATAGATGGAGTTCAGCATGGGATACAAGAAGATTCAGGTTCCGGCAGTCGGCGACAAAATCACCGTCAATGCAGACCATTCTCTCAATGTTCCTGACCAACCGATCATCCCTTATATAGAAGGCGACGGTATTGGCGTCGACATCAGCCCGGTGATGATCAAGGTGGTCGACGCAGCTGTTGAAAAGGCCTACGGCGGAAAACGCAAAATCTCCTGGATGGAGGTGTATGCCGGCGAGAAGGCGACTCAAGTCTACGACCAGGACACCTGGCTGCCCCAGGAAACCCTGGATGCGGTCAAGGATTACGTGGTTTCCATCAAAGGCCCGCTGACCACGCCGGTTGGCGGCGGCATCCGTTCGCTGAACGTGGCCCTGCGTCAGCAGCTCGATTTATATGTGTGCCTGCGCCCGGTGCGCTGGTTTGAAGGCGTGCCCAGCCCGGTCAAGAAGCCTGGCGACGTCGATATGACCATCTTCCGTGAAAACTCCGAAGACATTTACGCCGGTATCGAGTGGAAGGCTGGTTCGCCGGAAGCCATCAAGGTGATCAAGTTCCTCAAGGAAGAAATGGGCGTTACCAAGATCCGTTTCGACCAGGACTGCGGCATTGGCATCAAGCCGGTTTCCAAGGAAGGCACCGAGCGCCTGGCGCGCAAAGCCCTGCAATATGTAGTGGATAATGATCGTGATTCGCTGACCATTGTGCACAAAGGCAACATCATGAAGTTCACCGAGGGTGCCTTCAAAGAGTGGGCCTACGGTATTGCCGAAAAAGAATTTGGCGCGACCCTGCTCGACGGCGGCCCGTGGATGCAGTTCAAAAACCCGAAGACCGGCAAGAATGTGGTGGTCAAGGACGCGATTGCCGATGCCATGCTCCAGCAGATTCTACTGCGCCCGGCGGAATATGATGTGATCGCCACGCTTAACCTCAACGGTGACTACCTGTCTGACGCGCTGGCGGCGGAAGTGGGTGGTATTGGTATTGCGCCGGGGGCCAATCTCTCCGACACCGTGGCAATGTTCGAGGCCACCCACGGTACTGCGCCTAAATATGCCGGCAAGGATCAGGTCAACCCGGGTTCGCTGATCTTGTCGGCGGAAATGATGCTGCGGCACATGGGCTGGACTGAGGCGGCGGATTTGATCATCAAAGGCACCAATGGCGCGATTTCGGCGAAGACCGTGACCTATGACTTTGAGCGTTTGATGGATGGCGCGAAGCTGGTGTCGTCGTCAGGGTTTGGTGATGCGTTGATTGCGCATATGTAAAGCGCTGCTGTAAAAAAGCCGGCCATTCTGATGACTCAGAATGGCCGGCTTTTTTGTGTCGTATTGCTTAAGGCGTTATCAGGCCGTTTGTTTCTTTTTTGATGGGGTGGCCTGACTTGTCCTGGGCTTTGTTTCGTGCGTTTCGTCGTGGATTGTTCCCGATGTAACTGCGCAGGCTGCACAAATTTCGACGGCGTGCAGCCCTTTCGGCCCTTGAATGATTAAAAACTCCACAGGCTGGCCCGCTTTTAGGGTCTTGTACCCATCCATGGTAATCGCTGAATAATGCGCGAAGAGGTCTTCTCCGGATTTTCCATCTGCGTTGATGAACCCATATCCCTTGGCGTTGTTAAACCATTTGACCTTGCCACTGACCTTGACGCCAGACATAACCATATCCCTCTGCACCAGACTCCATCACTGGAGTATCATCCAGTTTATCCGTCCTAACCCGAATAAATAAGGTTGACTGCGCGGACCTTTTTTACCCACTGTGGGTTCTATTGGTTGTAACACCGTTTCGCCGATAGTCAAGGCGACCAACCGGTCAGTAGTTGAAAATCTGACAGGTCGCCCCCACCACTGTATTTGAACCACTGACGAACCTTTCTTTCCATGCATGCAAACAGCCAGATTCGACTAACATTCAATCAGGATCGCCCGGATCAGGAACACGATGACGACGGTTCTGCAGGCATTGCTGTCCAGGAGGCGAAGCCTGCTCTTCAGGCGCCGCCGATGTACAAGGTGGTTTTGTTTAATGATGACTACACACCGATGGATTTCGTCGTCGAAGTGCTCGAGGTGTTTTTTAACCTGAACCGCGAGCTGGCGACCAAGGTAATGCTGGCCGTTCACACAGAAGGACGGGCAGTATGTGGAGTGTTTACCCGTGACATCGCCGAGACAAAGGCCATGCAGGTCAACCAGTACGCCAGGGAAAGCCAGCATCCGCTACTCTGTGAAATCGAGAAGGACGGTTAACGCCGACCACTTGGGTATGAGGTGAAGCTATGTTAAACCGCGAGCTCGAAGTCACCCTCAATCTTGCCTTCAAGGAGGCTCGTTCGAAGCGTCATGAGTTCATGACCGTCGAGCACCTGCTGCTGGCACTTTTGGATAACGAAGCTGCCGCCACCGTTCTGCGTGCGTGCGGCGCCAACCTCGACAAACTCAAGCATGACCTGCAGGAGTTCATCGACTCCACCACGCCACTGATCCCCGTGCATGACGAGGACCGTGAGACCCAGCCAACCCTGGGCTTCCAGCGGGTATTGCAGCGTGCTGTCTTCCACGTACAGAGCTCCGGTAAGCGTGAGGTCACGGGCGCCAATGTGCTTGTGGCGATTTTCAGCGAACAGGAAAGCCAGGCAGTGTTCCTGCTCAAGCAGCAGAGCGTTGCCCGTATTGATGTCGTCAACTACATCGCCCACGGTATCTCCAAAGTGCCAGGGCACGGCGATCATTCCGAGGGTGAGCAGGATATGCAGGACGACGAGGGCGGTGAGTCTTCTTCTTCGGGCAATCCACTGGATGCCTATGCCAGCAACCTTAACGAACTGGCGCGCCAGGGGCGGATTGATCCGCTGGTGGGGCGTGAGCTTGAGGTTGAGCGTGTAGCGCAGATCCTCGCGCGTCGTCGCAAGAACAATCCGTTGCTGGTGGGTGAGGCCGGCGTGGGTAAAACCGCAATTGCCGAAGGCCTGGCCAAGCGCATCGTTGATAACCAGGTGCCTGATCTGCTGGCCAACAGCGTCGTCTACTCCCTTGATCTTGGCGCATTGCTCGCCGGGACCAAGTACCGTGGCGATTTCGAGAAGCGCTTCAAGGCGCTGCTCGGCGAGCTGAAAAAACGCCCGCAGGCGATTCTGTTTATCGATGAAATCCACACCATCATTGGCGCCGGCGCGGCGTCCGGTGGGGTGATGGACGCCTCCAACCTGCTCAAGCCGTTGTTGTCGTCGGGTGATATCCGCTGCATTGGCTCGACCACGTTCCAGGAATTTCGCGGGATTTTCGAAAAAGACCGTGCCCTGGCGCGTCGTTTCCAGAAGGTCGACGTCTCCGAGCCTTCGGTTGAAGACACCATCGGCATCCTGCGCGGCCTCAAGGGACGCTTCGAGGCGCATCACGGCATCGAGTACACCGATGAAGCCCTGCGCGCTGCTGCTGAGCTGGCGTCGCGCTACATCAATGACCGGCATATGCCGGACAAGGCCATCGATGTGATCGACGAGGCGGGTGCCTACCAGCGCCTGCAGCCGGTCGAGAAGCGTGTGAAGCGCATCGACGTGCCTCAAGTCGAGGACATCGTGGCCAAGATCGCACGTATTCCACCCAAGCACGTCAACAGTTCCGACAAGGAACTGCTGCGTAACCTGGAGCGCGACCTCAAGCTCACGGTGTTCGGCCAGGATGCCGCTATCGACGCGCTGTCCACCGCAATCAAGCTCTCGCGTGCAGGCCTCAAGTCGCCGGACAAACCGGTCGGATCGTTCCTGTTCGCAGGCCCGACCGGCGTCGGCAAGACCGAAGCAGCGCGGCAATTGGCCAAGGCCATGGGTATTGAGCTGGTGCGTTTCGACATGTCCGAATACATGGAGCGCCACACCGTGTCGCGCCTGATCGGCGCGCCTCCGGGCTATGTCGGGTTCGACCAGGGCGGCCTGCTGACCGAAGCCATCACCAAGCAGCCACACTGCGTGTTGTTACTCGATGAAATCGAGAAGGCTCACCCGGAAGTCTTCAACCTGCTGCTGCAGGTCATGGACCACGGTACCCTGACCGACAACAACGGGCGCAAGGCGGACTTCCGCAACGTCATCGTGATCATGACCACCAACGCCGGTGCCGAGACTGCTGCGCGAGCCTCTATTGGCTTTACGCATCAGGATCACTCGTCCGATGCGATGGAAGTGATCAAGAAGAGCTTCACGCCGGAGTTCCGCAACCGTCTGGACACCATTATCCAGTTTGGTCGCCTCAGCCATGAGGTCATCAAAAGCGTGGTGGACAAGTTCCTTACCGAGCTTCAAGCGCAGTTGGAAGACAAGCGCGTGCAGCTTGACGTAACGGACGCGGCGCGCAACTGGCTGGCCCAGGGTGGCTACGACTCGGCAATGGGCGCTCGTCCAATGGCGCGTCTGATCCAGGACAAGATCAAGCGGCCACTGGCCGAAGAGATCCTGTTTGGCGAGCTTTCCGACCATGGTGGCGTGGTGCACATCGACCTGAAGGATGGCGAGCTGACCTTCGAGTTCGAAACCACCGCCGAAATGGCCTGATAGCTGATCGCAACACAGTAAAAAGGCGCCCAAGGGCGCCTTTTTGCTGTCTTGAATACGCTGGAGATCTACTGTGGGGGCTGGCTTGCCTGCGATAGCGGTGGGTCAGCTGAAGAATATTTTCCTGATAGACCGCCATCGCAGGCAAGCCAGCTCCCACAGGGATTTGTGGTGTTGAACAAAATTGCGCACACACAAAAACGCCCGGTATAACCGGGCGTTTTGTATTGACTTGCTTAACGAGCGCGGTAAGTGATGCGCCCTTTGCTCAAGTCATAGGGCGTCAGCTCGACGCGCACTTTGTCACCGGTAAGAATACGAATGTAGTTCTTGCGCATCTTGCCGGAGATATGCGCGGTTACGACGTGCCCATTTTCCAACTCCACACGAAACATGGTGTTGGGCAGGGTGTCGACGACAGTGCCTTCCATTTCGAAGCTGTCTTCTTTCGACATGCAGTAAAGCCCTCGGTATCCAGTGAATGGCCCGGTGCAACTGCGCCAGGCAAAAGCGGCGTGCATTGTGCCCGAAAAAGGGTGTTTAAGCCAAGGGGTTCTAGTTAAGCGTTACCCATCTTTGATTAATCAGTAGCTCAATAGGCCGATATTGGGTCTTGTAGTTCATCTTTTTGCAGTTCTTGATCCAGTATCCGAGGTACACCGCCTCCAGTTCCAGGCGCGCGGCTTCACCGATTTGCCACAAAATCGCAAAGCGCCCAAGGCTGCGGCGTTCTTCGGCCGGCTCGTAGAAGGTGTAGACCGCCGACAGGCCGTTGGGCAGCAGGTCGGTCACGGCCACCGCCAACAGGCGGCCGTCCAGGCGGAACTCATAGAAGCGCGAGAAGGGCAGGTCGCGCACCAGGAAGGTCGAAAACTGATCGCGGCTGGGCGGGAACATATCGCCGTCCGCATGGCGTTGTTCGATGTAGCGTTGGTAAAGATCGAAATATTCTTCGCTGTACTGCGGCTTGGTGGCCGTGACCGTCAGGTCGGCGTTACGTTTGAGGATGCGTTTCTGGTTGCGGTCCGGCAAAAACTGCGCAACCGGGATGCGTGCAGGCACGCACGCATTGCAGTTCTGGCAATGGGGCCGGTACAGATGATCGCCGCTGCGCCGAAAACCCATCTCTGAGAGGTCGGCATACACATGCACGTCCATCGGCTGGCTGGGGTCGAGGAACAGTGTGGTGGCCTGCTCGTCAGGCAGATAGCTGCAAGAGTGAGCTTGAGTGGCATAGAACTTCAAGCGTGCCAGCTCGGTCATGATCAACCCTCGGGATAAGCTTTGAAATAAGTGTAAGCCAGGTACGAGGAAGTCGCCTAGGAAACCCACGGGCCAGAGCTGGGCTGGTCTAAATGGTTACGCAGGAAGCCGGCAAATTCACTGCGCGGTATGGCGCGGGCGCCGAGGCTGTGCAGGTGATCATTGGGCATCTGGCAGTCGATCAGTACAAAACCCCAGGCCTGCAACTGGCGGGTCAGCGTGGCAAAGCCGAACTTGGAGGCATTGTCGGCGCGGCTGAACATCGATTCGCCAAAAAATAACTGGCCCATTGCCAGGCCATACAGGCCGCCGACCAGCTTGCCTTCATCCCATACTTCGACGGAATGCGCGTAGCCGCGCCGGTGCAGCTCCAGGTAGGCGCTTTGGATACCTTCGGTGATCCAGGTGCCGTCTGCATAAGCGCGGGGCGCGGCGCAGGCCTGGATGACGGCGGCGAAGTCCTGATCAAAGGTCACGCTGTAGCGCTGCTGACGCAACAGTTTGCCGAGGCTGCGTGACACGTGCAGCTCGTCGGGGAATATCACCGTGCGCGGGTCTGGAGACCACCAGAGGATCGGCTGGCCGTCGGAGAACCACGGGAAACAGCCATGGCGGTAGGCCTGGATCAGTCGCTCGGCCGACAGGTCGCCACCGGCGGCCAGCAAGCCATTGGGTTCGCGCATGGCTTTGGCCAGCGGCGGGAAAGTCAGGGAATCGCGTTGCAACCAGGTCAGCATGGTATCCAGGCTTTCGGTAGGGGAGGGGAGTGGCAGGTATGACGCCTGCCGCATGTGGGATGATTATTGTCGACATGGCGCTGTGGGGCCAGCCCGAATCGGGCATCCGCGCGCAATAGCGTTAATAGGTGTTTCTGCAACTCTACCCTTTGGGCGCGGTCGTAATCGGGTCTGGGCCATGCAGGCCAATTGCCAAGCTTGCCTGCTTTGATAAAAACAGCGCATAAGCCTTTGTCAGCAAAGACAATGCGTGCTCAAATTGAACAGGCTATGACACATCATCTGTGCAGGCCACCGGGTGAGGGCAAGTACGTGGCATCGTCGACGCAAACCCGTACAATGCGGGCATTGTGGCGTTTTCGCCCTTTCACCTGTTCATCACCCAATGTTAAAAGTAGTTTCAGCGACATTCGTTCATTTTTCAGCTGCTCGGATTGAGCAGTGTGCAGTCATTCAACAGATGGACGCGCTAAAGGCGCAGGAATAGACCCGTTTTGAAGAAATCCGCCGCAACACCTAAAGCAGCAGTCGTGCCGGCCTGGCGCCAGCACCTGCATTATCGACTCAAGGAAGGCGCGCTGATCGCTATCGGCGCCCTGTGCCTGTTCCTGATGATGGCCTTGCTTACCTATGGCAAGGACGATCCGGGCTGGAGCCACAACAGCAAGATCGAAGACGTGCAGAACTTCGGCGGCCCCGCCGGTTCCTACAGCGCCGATATCCTGTTTATGGTGCTGGGCTACTTCGCGTATATCTTCCCGTTATTGCTGGCGATCAAGACCTGGCAGATCTTCCGCCAGCGTCACGAACCGTGGCAGTGGAGCGGCTGGCTGTTCTCCTGGCGCCTGATCGGCCTGGTGTTCCTGGTGTTGTCCGGCGCGGCGCTGGCGCACATTCATTTTCATGCACCTACCGGCTTGCCGGCGGGCGCGGGCGGGGCGTTGGGCGAAAGCCTCGGCGACCTGGCGCGCAAGACCCTGAATATCCAGGGCAGCACCTTGATGTTTATCGCGCTGTTCCTGTTCGGCCTCACTGTGTTCACCGACCTGTCGTGGTTCAAGGTGATGGACGTGACCGGCAAGATCACCCTGGACCTGCTCGAATTGTTCCAGGGCGCCGCCAACCGCTGGTGGTCGGCCCGGGTCGATCGCAAACGCATGGTCGCGCAACTGCGTGAGGTGGACACCCGCGTTAACGAAGTGGTGGCCCCGAGTACGCCGGACCGCCGCGAGCAAGCCAAGGTCAAGGAACGCCTTATCGAGCGCGAGCAAGCCCTGAGCAAGCACATGTCGGACCGCGAGAAGCAGGTGCCGCCGGTGATTGCCCCGGCACCGCCCAAAGCGCCGGAGCCGAGCCATCGTGTGCAGAAAGAGAAGCAGGCGCCGTTGTTCGTCGATAGCGCCGTAGAGGGCACCTTGCCGCCGATCTCGATTCTCGACCCGGCCGAAAAGAAACAACTCAATTATTCTCCGGAATCCCTGGCGGCCGTCGGCCACCTGCTGGAAATCAAGCTCAAGGAATTCGGCGTCGAAGTCTCGGTGGATTCGATCCACCCAGGCCCGGTGATTACCCGTTACGAAATCCAGCCGGCAGCCGGCGTCAAGGTCAGCCGTATCTCCAACCTGGCCAAAGACCTGGCCCGTTCCCTGGCCGTGACCAGTGTGCGTGTGGTGGAAGTGATACCCGGCAAGACCACCGTCGGCATCGAGATTCCCAACGAAGATCGTCAGATCGTGCGCTTCTCCGAAGTGCTCTCGACCCCGGAATACGACAACTTCAAATCGCCGGTCACCCTGGCCCTCGGCCACGACATCGGCGGCAAGCCGGTGATCACCGACCTGGCAAAAATGCCGCACTTGCTGGTGGCCGGTACCACCGGTTCCGGTAAGTCGGTGGGCGTGAACGCGATGATTCTGTCGATCCTGTTCAAGTCCGGCCCGGATGACGCCAAGCTGATCATGATCGACCCGAAGATGCTCGAATTGTCGATCTACGAAGGCATCCCGCACCTGCTGTGCCCGGTGGTGACCGATATGAAGGACGCCGCCAACGCCTTGCGCTGGAGCGTCGCCGAGATGGAGCGTCGCTACAAGCTGATGGCGAAGATGGGCGTGCGTAACCTGTCGGGCTTCAATGCCAAGGTCAAGGAAGCCCAGGACGCCGGTACACCGCTGACCGACCCACTGTACAAGCGCGAAAGCATTCACGACGAAGCGCCGCTGCTGACCAAGCTGCCGACCATCGTGGTGGTGGTCGATGAATTTGCCGACATGATGATGATCGTCGGCAAGAAGGTGGAAGAACTGATCGCGCGTATCGCCCAAAAGGCCCGTGCGGCCGGTATTCACTTGATCCTCGCCACCCAGCGGCCGTCGGTGGATGTGATCACCGGCTTGATCAAGGCCAACATTCCAACGCGGATGGCGTTCCAGGTTTCCAGCAAGATCGACTCGCGCACTATCATCGACCAGGGCGGCGCCGAACAACTGCTGGGTCACGGTGACATGCTCTATATGCCTCCGGGCACCAGCCTGCCAATCCGGGTTCACGGCGCCTTCGTCTCCGATGATGAAGTTCACCGCGTGGTGGAAGCCTGGAAGCTGCGCGGCGCGCCGGAATACAACGACGACATCCTCGCAGGCGTCGAAGAGGCCGGCAGCGGCTTCGACGGCGGTAGCAGCGGTGATGACGATGCCGAAACCGACGCGCTCTACGACGAAGCCGTGGCATTCGTACTCGAAAGCCGTCGCGCTTCGATCTCTGCGGTGCAGCGCAAGCTCAAAATCGGTTACAACCGCGCCGCCCGCATGATCGAATCCATGGAAAACGCTGGCGTCGTAACCGCCATGAACACCAACGGTTCGCGTGAAGTCATCGCTCCCGGGCAGATGCGCGACTGATTCCGTGCTGCGTGACAACACGCAGCGCGCCTTGACGACTCAATGAGGATTCCCATGCGCTTTATCCGCATGCTGTTGTTGCCGGCACTGGCCCTGACTGCTGTTTCGGCCCACGCTGATCCGGCCTCGGTGGCCAGCCTGACTAACCTGCTGGACAAGTCCAAGACCCTGACCGCACGCTTCTCCCAGTTGACCCTGGATGCCGGCGGCACCCAGTTGCAGCAAACCGAAGGCGAAATGGCCGTACAGCGTCCTGGTCTGTTCTACTGGCACACCGAAGGCAAGGCCGAGCAGACGATTGTTTCCGATGGCCAGAAGGTCACCCTGTGGGACCCGGACCTGGAGCAGGCGACCATCAAGAAGCTCGACCCTCGTTTGAACCAGACGCCGGCGCTGCTGCTGTCGGGCGATGTATCAAAGATCAACGACAGCTTCGATATCACCTCCAAGCAAACCAGCAACGTGATCGAGTTCACCCTCAAGCCTAAATCCAAGGACACGCTGTTTGACAGCCTGAACCTGTCGTTCGGCAATGGCGTGATCAACAACATGCGCCTGATCGACAGCGTGGGCCAGCGGACCGATATCCTGTTCTCCGGCGTCAAGGCTAACCAGCCAGTGGACGCATCCAAGTTCAAGTTCGTCATCCCCAAGGGTGCCGACGTGATCCAGGAATAACCTGTCTAGAGGTTTCAAACGCTGCCCATGGATTTGTTTCGAAGTGACCCGATTGCTCAGCCTTTGGCGGCGCGTTTGCGCTCGACCAACCTGGATGAGTACGTCGGGCAGGAACACCTGCTCGCTCGCGGCAAGCCTTTGCGTGAAGCCCTGGAGCAGGGTGCGCTGCACTCGATGATTTTCTGGGGGCCGCCGGGCGTGGGTAAAACCACCCTGGCGCGGCTGCTGGCGAAAGTCTCGGATGCACATTTCGAAACGGTTTCGGCGGTACTGGCCGGGGTCAAAGAGATTCGCCAGGCGGTAGAAGTTGCCAAGCAACAGGCTGGGCAATACGGCAAGCGCACCATCCTGTTTGTCGACGAAGTGCATCGTTTCAACAAGTCGCAGCAAGACGCGTTTTTGCCGTATGTCGAAGACGGTACGTTAATCTTTATTGGCGCTACCACCGAAAACCCTTCGTTTGAACTCAACAATGCCTTGCTCTCGCGAGCGCGTGTCTATGTGCTCAAGAGCCTGGACGAAGCGGCGATGCAAAAGCTGCTGCATCGGGCTCTGAGCGAAGACAAGGGCTTGGGCAAGCGCCAGCTGAGCGTCAGCGAAGAAGGCTTCAAAATTCTGCTGGCCGCCGCCGATGGTGATGGTCGCCGCTTTCTGAACCTGCTGGAGAATGCCTCGGATTTGGCCGAAGACGGCCACGAGATTGGCGTCGACCTGTTGCAAAGCCTGCTCGGCGACACGCGCCGCCGTTTCGACAAGGGCGGCGAAGCCTTTTACGATCAGATCTCGGCACTGCACAAGTCTGTGCGCGGCTCCAACCCCGACGGCGCGTTGTACTGGTTTGCACGCATGATCGACGGCGGCTGCGACCCGCTGTACCTGGCGCGCCGCGTGGTACGCATGGCCAGCGAAGACATCGGCAACGCCGACCCGCGCGCCTTGAGCCTGTGCCTGGCCGCCTGGGATGTGCAGGAGCGCCTGGGTAGCCCGGAAGGCGAGTTGGCCGTGGCCCAGGCCATCACCTATCTGGCCTGCGCGCCAAAAAGCAACGCGGTGTACATGGGCTTCAAATCCGCCCTGCGCGCCGCTGCCGAATACGGCTCTCTTGAGGTGCCGATGCACCTGCGCAATGCGCCGACCAAGCTTATGAAACAGTTGGGTTATGGCGACGAATACCGCTATGCCCACGATGAGCCGGACGCCTACGCGGCCGGCGAAGACTACTTCCCCGATGAGCTTGAGCCCTTGCCGCTGTATCAGCCGGTGCCGCGTGGCCTGGAGCTGAAAATCGGTGAAAAGCTCAATCACCTGGCCCAACTCGACCGTCTCAGCCCAAAACAGCGGAGAAAGTAGTGCTCAAGACCATTCTTGCCGTGTCCGCCGCGGGCATCGCTGGTACATTATTGCGTTTCGCCACTGGCACTTGGGTCAGCGCCAATTGGCCGAAGCATTTTTATGCGGCCACTCTGGCTGTCAACCTGGTGGGTTGCCTGATTATCGGCCTGTTGTACGGCTGGTTCCTGTTGCGCCCCGAAGTGCCGATTGAGGTTCGCGCCGGCTTGATTGTCGGTTTTGTAGGCGGTCTTACGACCTTTTCATCCTTTTCACTGGATACGGTGCGCCTGCTGGAAAGCGGGCAAGCTTTGGTAGCTTTCGGTTACCTGGGCATCAGCGTGTTCGGCGGGCTGCTCGCCACCTGGGCTGGCCTGTCCTTGACCAAACTTTGATAAACGAGAGACCGACATGCTCGATTCCAAACTGTTACGTAGCAACCTTCAGGACGTAGCGGACCGCCTGGCATCCCGTGGCTTTGCCTTGGATGTTGCGCGCATCGAAGCGCTGGAAGAACAGCGCAAGACCGTCCAGACCCGCACCGAAGCACTGCAGGCTGAGCGTAATGCGCGTTCCAAATCCATCGGTCAGGCCAAGCAGCGTGGCGAAGACATCGCGCCGTTGATGGCGGACGTCGAGCGCATGGGCACCGAGCTGTCCGACGGCAAAGTCGAGCTGGAAGGCATTCAGACCGAGCTGGATTCGATCCTGCTGGGCATCCCGAATATTCCGCACGAATCCGTGCCCATTGGTGAAGACGAAGACGGCAACGTCGAAGTGCGCCGTTGGGGCACGCCAAAAGCCTTTGATTTCGAGATCAAGGATCACGTTGCGTTGGGCGAACTGACCGGCGGCCTGGATTTCGAAACGGCCGCCAAAATGTCCGGCGCACGCTTTGCTCTGCTGCGCGGCCCGATCGCGCGCATGCACCGTGCCCTGGCGCAGTTCATGATCAACCTGCACACCGCTGAACACGGCTACGAAGAAGCCTACACGCCGTATCTGGTGCAGGCGCCGGCGCTGATGGGCACCAGCCAATTGCCTAAGTTCGAGGAGGATCTGTTCAAGATCAGCCGCGACGGCGAAGCCGACCTGTACCTGATCCCGACCGCCGAAGTGTCGCTGACCAACATCGTCGCCGGCGAAATTCTCGACGCCAAGCAGCTGCCGATCAAGTTCGTGGCCCACAGCCCGTGTTTCCGTAGTGAAGCCGGCGCTTCGGGGCGTGACACGCGCGGCATGATCCGCCAGCACCAGTTCGACAAAGTTGAAATGGTGCAGGTTGTTGAACCGTCGACCTCCATGGAAGCCCTGGAAGGCCTGACCGCCAACGCCGAGCGCGTCCTGCAACTGCTGGAGCTGCCTTACCGCGTACTGGCGCTGTGCACCGGCGACATGGGTTTCAGCGCTGTAAAAACCTACGACCTCGAAGTGTGGGTGCCGAGCCAGGACAAGTACCGCGAAATTTCGTCGTGCTCCAACTGCGGTGATTTCCAGGCCCGTCGCATGCAGGCGCGTTTCCGCAACCCGGAAACCGGCAAGCCGGAACTGGTACACACCCTCAACGGTTCGGGCCTGGCCGTAGGCCGTACCCTGGTGGCCGTGCTGGAAAACTACCAGCAGGCCGACGGTTCCATCCGCGTGCCGGAAGTGCTCAAGCCGTACATGGGCGGCGTTGAGGTCATCGGCTAAATGGAATTTCTGCCGCTGTTTCATAACCTGCGCGGCAGTCGTGTGTTGGTCGTCGGTGGCGGGGAGATTGCCTTGCGCAAATCCCGGCTGCTGGCCGACGCCGGTGCGTTGCTGCGGGTGGTTGCTCCCCAGATCGAAGACCAGTTGCGAGAACTGGTGCTGGGCAGTGGCGGGGACCTGATTCTGCGCGGTTATCAGGAGGCAGACCTTGACGGCTGCGTTCTGATTATCGCGGCCACGGACGACGAGCCGCTGAACGCGCAAGTGTCCAGCGATGCCAAGCGCCGGTGCGTACCGGTCAATGTGGTGGACGCGCCAGCCCTGTGCAGCGTGATCTTCCCGGCAATTGTCGACCGTTCACCGTTGGTGATTGCGGTGTCCAGCGGCGGCGATGCGCCAGTGCTGGCGCGCTTGATCCGCGCCAAGCTGGAAACCTGGATTCCGTCGACCTATGGCCAGTTGGCCGGTTTGGCGGCGCGTTTTCGCGCCCAGGTCAAAGGTCTATACCCGGATGTGCAGCAGCGTCGGGCCTTTTGGGAAGAGGTTTTCCAAGGCCCGATCGCCGACCGTCAATTGGCCGGGCAGGGCGATGAAGCTGAGCGTCTGTTGATCGAAAAGGTCAACGGCGCGCCGCCGTACGCGCCGGGCGAAGTCTATTTGGTCGGTGCAGGCCCAGGTGATCCGGACCTGCTGACCTTCCGCGCCTTGCGCCTGATGCAGCAAGCCGACGTGGTGCTGTATGACCGCCTGGTAGCGCCGGCGATTCTTGAGCTGTGCCGCCGTGACGCCGAGCGTATCTACGTCGGCAAGCGTCGCGCCGACCATGCCGTGCCGCAGGACCAGATCAACCAGCAACTGGTGGACCTGGCCAAGCAGGGCAAGCGTGTGCTGCGACTCAAAGGTGGCGATCCGTTCATCTTCGGCCGTGGCGGCGAAGAGATCGAAGAACTGGCGGCCCATGGCATCCCGTTCCAGGTGGTGCCGGGGATCACGGCAGCCAGCGGTTGCGCGGCGTATGCGGGGATTCCGCTGACGCACCGTGACTATGCGCAGTCGGTGCGCTTTATCACCGGGCATTTAAAAAACGGGACCTCGGACCTGCCCTGGCATGACCTGGTAGGGCCGTCGCAAACGTTGGTGTTCTACATGGGCCTGATCGGCTTGCCGATCATCTGCGAGCAACTGATCAAGCACGGGCGCGCGGCGGATACCCCGGCGGCGTTGATCCAGCAGGGCACCACGTCCAACCAGCGTGTCTTTACTGGCACATTGGCGGATTTGCCGCGCATGGTGGCGGAGCATGAAGTGCATGCGCCGACACTGGTGATTGTCGGTGAGGTGGTGGTGTTGCGCGAGAAACTCAAGTGGTTTGAAGGCGCGCAATCCCAGGTCTGACATCGCCGCTGTGGTGAGTGATCTTAATGTGGCGAGGGAGCTTGCTCCCGTTGGGCTGCGAAGCGGCCCTAAAACCAAACACCGCGTTTTGCCTGGCAGAACGCGGTGTTTTTATTGGGGCCGCTTCGCAGCCCAACGGGAGCAAGCTCCCTCGCCACAAGGTGTTTTCAGTTCCAGACACCTTTACCGCTCAACCGCACCCGATCATGCTCGGCATCAAACCTCTGCAACGGCCCCTTCGGCACAATCCCGGTCGGGTTGATGGTCCGATGGCTCGCATAGTAATGCCCCTTGATATGCGCAAAATCCACCGTCTCGGCCACGCCTGGCCATTGATACAGCTCCCTTAGCCAGTTCGACAAGTTCGGATAATCGGCAATCCGCCGCAGGTTGCATTTGAAGTGGCTGTAATACACCGCATCAAAGCGAATCAGCGTGGTGAACAGCCGCACATCGGCTTCGGTCAGGTATTCACCGGCCAGGTAGCGCTGCTCAGCCAAGTGCTGTTCCAGGCAGTCCAGCTCGGTAAACACATCATCAAATGCGCTTTCATACGCCTGCTGCGAGGTGGCAAACCCTGCGCGGTATACGCCATTGTTCACCGCGGGGTAGATGCGCTCGTTCAACGTATCGATCGTCGAACGCAGGGCTTCGGGGTAGAAATCCAGAGTATTGCCGGTCAGTCCGTTAAACGCGCTGTTGAACATGCGGATGATCTCCGCTGATTCATTGCTGACGATGCGCTTGAGCTTCTTGTCCCACAGCACTGGCACGGTGACACGCCCGGTGTAATCGGCGGTGTCTGCGGTGTAGCGCTGGTGCATGAAGTCGAAGCCGTCGAGCTTATCGCCCGTCGAGCCGTGAGCCTTGTCGAAGGTCCAGCCATTTTCCAGCATCAGCCAACTGACCACAGACACGTCGATCAAGCTTTCCAAACCCTTGAGTTGGCGCAGGATCAGCGTGCGATGGGCCCACGGGCAGGCCAGTGAAACATACAGGTGATAGCGATCAGCCTCGGCTTTGAAACCACCGTCGCCGCTGGGGCCGGGCTCGCCATCGGCTGTCACCCAATTGCGCCGTTGCGCTTGCTCGCGCTGGAACGCGCCGTCTGCGCTACTTTCGTACCACTGGTCTTTCCAGTGTCCTTCGATCAGCAAACCCATGACTGGCTCCTTGGCTAATAAGCGTTGGAGCCCAGTCTAAAGGGATGAGTTCGAACTAAAAGCGCAAAGACCGGGCGGGAATCATCGATTAAATCGATTTGTCCCGCGCATCCCAGTATTGCTGGGCCAATTCGAACGCCTGTTCCCGAGCGTGGCCGAGGCCGCGCAGGGCCAGGGCCATGGTTGCGATCAGCGCGAGTTGCGGGTAACTGTCCTCGACATCACCGCGCCACAAGGCTTTTAAATGCTCGGGTTCCAGGCTGGCCGGTTTGACGTGCCGCTGGGCGGAGAGGGCGGGCCACTCTTCGTCCCAGCTCTGGCCACCGGTGGTGCCATACAAATGGCTGAGGGTGTCCGGGTTGATCTCGACTTCGCCGCCATCTCCCTTCACCACAATCACATTATCGCCCAGCAGGCCGCTGGCATCGCGGTGTACGCCCTGGTAACCGGGGTGGAAAATACTTTGCAGGCCGCAACGTGCATTCAGCGGGTTGAGCAGGCGCGCCAGGGAATGAATCGGTGAGCGCAGGCCCAAGGTGTTACGCAAATCGATCATGCGTTGCAGTTGTGGCGCCCAGTCACCCAGCGGGATAAACGCCAGGTTGCCTTGCTCGAACGCCGTCTCGACCTGTTGCCAATTGCGACACAGCGGGATTTGCAGGCCTTGCAACAATTGCTCGGTGTACAAGCGGCCCGCCGTATGGGCACCACCGCCGTGCATCAGAATGCGCACCCCGTTTTGCGCCAGGCACTTGGCCGCCAACAGATACCACGGCAGATGACGTTTTTTACCGGCGTAGGTCGGCCAATCGACATCCACATTCAGCGCCGGCGCCTTCAGGCGCTCGCGCACGGCTTCGGTGAAACCGGCGAGCTCTTCCGGGCTTTCTTCCTTATGGCGCAGCAGCATCAGGAAGGCGCCGAGCTGGGCGTCTTCGACTTTTTCGTCGAGCAACATGCCCATGGCTTCGCGGGCTTCCTCACGGGTGAGGTTGCGCGCGCCGCGCTTGCCTTTGCCCAGGATGCGCACGAACTGCGCAAACGGGTGCTCGGCGGGGGTTTCAAGGGTCAGCGGGGCAAAGTCGGTCATAAGCAATTCGTCGGCCTGGGCAGGCCCGCCAGCTTGGCGGCAAGTTTGGCGGGGGTGCCATTGAAGAGTTTGTTGAGGTGCAGGCTGTTGCCCTTGTCCGTGCCGAGCTTTAAAGCGGTGTACTTGATCAGCGGGCGTGTGGCCGGGGACAGCTGAAATTCTGCGTAAAACCCGCGCAGCAGTTCGAAGATTTCCCAATGTTCGGCGGTCAATTCCAGGGGTTCAGCGGCGGCCAGGGCATTGGCCACGTCGATGGACCAGTCATCCAGGTTGACGAGGTAGCCGTCCTTGTCCAGTTCCAGCGTGCGTTCGCCTACGGTCAGGGTGTTCATAACCAGGTGTTGACCTTGTCGTAGTCGATCGACAGCTGCACAAAACCTGGGTAGTCGACGCTGTCGGCCCAGTCCGGCAGGGGCAGGTTGCGTGCCTGCATGTCTTCGGCCAGGACAAAGACCTTCACGCCCCGGGTTTGCAGGGCTGCGTTGTGCAGGCCGTAAGCGCCATCGCCACACAGCAGGATGGCGTCCTCGGCGCCGCACACGCGCAGGCAACTGGCCAGGCGGCTATCGGTAAACGGGGAGTGAGATACCACATGCAAAGTCGACATCAGAGGGTCATCACCTGGTCATAACGGTCAATCAATTCGGCGATCGCGGCGCTGTCCAGCGCCTGCGCGCTGGCAGGTGTTGCGAGGCTGCGTTCGGCAAGGCTGTGGCTGCAAGCAAACACCTCATCAATGCCGAACAGGCCCAACGCCTGCAGGTTGGCGCTGAGGTCTTTTTGCTGCACGGCCTTGGCATCCTGATGGGTTGCCAGCTGGAACACGCCATCGTCCATAAACAGCAGGCCGATCGGCAGGTCAAAAGCGCCACCGGCCAATACGATATCCAGCGCCTCGCGCGCACTTGGCCCGGACCACGGTGCCTGGCGGCTGATCACCAATAAAGACTTGGCCATCTCACGGCCCTCCAAAACAGATCAGGCGGTCGGCAGCCTGGATGGCGTCATGCAACTGCCCCAGGCCCGACAACGCCCACGGCGCGTCGAGGTTCACCGCGCTGCGTTGATAACGCGTGGCTTCCTCAGTATTGAGTACGCCACGGCGCAAGGCGGCGGCGATGCACACCACGCCGTCGAGCTGATGCAGGCTGACAAACTCACGCCACTTGCGGGCAATGTCCTGCTCATCCTGGGGCGCAACGATGTTATTGGCAGCGCTGTACACGCCGTCCTGATAAAAAAACAGCCGCACAATCTCATGCCCACCGGCAAGCGCTGCCTGGGCGAACAGCAAGGCGCGGCGCGAGGAGGGCGCATGGGCGGCGGAAAATACTGCAATCGCAAACTTCATGGAACACTCTGCAAGCAAACCTGAGCCAATGATAAAGCCGCCGCCGCGAAAAAGCCCGCCGTGATCAAAACGGTCACTGTCGCTGATCGTTCTGACGATTGCCGCCAGGCGCAAGGCTGCCTAGGCTGTGGGCAGTCGCTACCCAAATGGAGTCTTTATGTCAGGTCCCTTGGCGTCCCTCAAAGTGCTGGATTTTTCCACCTTGCTGCCTGGCCCGTTCGCGTCCTTGTTGCTGGCGGACATGGGTGCCGAGGTGCTGCGTATTGAATCGCCCACGCGTATGGACCTGTTACGCGTGCTGCCGCCCCATGACCAGGGCACCTCGGCGAGCCACGCATACCTCAATCGCAACAAGCGCAGCCTGGCACTGGACCTCAAGCAGGCCGAGGCGCTGCAGATCGTGCGTGAGCTGGTCAAGGACTATGACATTGTCCTTGAGCAATTCCGGCCTGGGGTAATGGAGCGTCTGGGCCTGGGTTATGAGGCGCTGAAGGCGCTCAACCCCCGGCTGATTTATGTGTCGATCACCGGCTACGGTCAAACCGGGCCTTATAAAGACCGCGCCGGGCACGATATCAACTACCTCGCGTTGGCTGGCGTGGCCAGTTACACCGGCCGCCAGGACAGCGGGCCGTTGCCGCTGGGCGTGCAATTGGCGGATGTCGGCGGTGGTTCGTTGCACGCTGTGGTGGGGTTGCTCGCCGCCGTTATTGCCCGCCAGCACAGTGGCGTCGGCCAATACCTGGATGTGAGCATGACCGACTGCTCGTTCAGCCTGAATGCCATGGCCGGTGCGGGCTACCTGGCCTGTGGGGTCGAGCCGGATTGGGAGAGCCATGTGCTCAACGGCGGCAGCTTCTACGATTACTACCGCACGCGTGATGGGCGCTGGATGTCGGTGGGTAGCCTGGAGCCGGCGTTTATGCGGCGATTGTGCGAAACGTTGGGAAGGCCGGAGCTGGCCATGCAAAGCTTGAAACCCGAGCAGCAAAAAGCCCTGAAGCTGGCGTTACAGGTCGAGTTTGAGAAGCGCAGCTTTGACGAGCTGTGTGAGTTGTTCGCCGGGGTGGATGCGTGTGTCGAACCGGTGCTGAGCCTGAGTGAAGCGCTGGCACATCCCCAGTTGCAGACGCGGGAGTTGGTCAGCCAAGTGCCACGGGGTGATGGCTCGACCCAGGCGCAACTGGCTTGCCCGTTGAAGTTTTCCGAGGGGTTGCCGCAGCCTCGGCATATTGGCGTGGCGGTGGGGGCGCACAGTGATGAAGTGCTGGCTGGGTTGGGGTTTAGTGCTCAGCGGATAGACGAGTTGCGGCGGGCCAAGGTTGTTGGGTGACTGATCGGGCCTCATCGCAGTATAGGTATCTACACAACCAATTAGAAGTCTGTCGCAAGTGGGCTGTTGTGGCAAGCCTGCTCGCCACAGGAGAAATTGGATGCCTTTAAAAGTTGTGTAGATACCTATGCTCATCGCAGGCAAGCCAGCTCCCACATTTGACTGTGTTCACGAATCAAAAGTGGGAGCTGGCTTGCCTGCGATGAGGCCCTTACTCCACCCGAGTTTCCCCGGTGAATACCAAGGTGTGCCGACACCGCCTGCACAAATACCGCCGCCCCTGATTCACCAGCCCATGCCGCTGGGCCGAAAACGGGAAATCGCTGTCGGCACACGGGCAACGGTAGATATACCGGGTCACTTGGCGGCGCTTGATCGCATAAGTGTGGCAACGATCCGGCGGCAGTTCGTAAACCCCGCGCATGATCAGTTGCCATTCCTCGCCATGGGGCTGGATGCGCTCGCCAAACAATTGGTGGGCGATCAGATGCGCCACCTCATGGGCCACGGTCTGTTTGAGGAAGTGCTGGCTGTTTTCGCGGTACAACTGTGGGTTGAAGCGCAGCAGGTTCTCGTGCAAATGCGCGACACCGGCCTTCTGGCCCCGCAGCTTGAGGCTGACCTGGGGGCGTTTGAAGCTTCGTTTAAAAAAGGATTCGGCTTGTAGGAAACAATCTTCGACGCGGGTATTGAGTTGCTCGGGCATGCTGACCATATCTCCAGAGACGTCCAGTATGCCGCAAAAGCAGGTGTTTCCGAATCTGTCAGGCGCCGAATGGTCATGCATGACGCACAAAGCCACCTTGCGGTGGCTTTGCCTGCGGTTGATCCGCTTAGTTGGTGTAGATCGGGCCTACGCCCAGCCCCCAGACGATCACGGTAAACGCCATGATTGCCACCAGTACCACCAGGCCCACGGCCAAAACCGAGCTGGAAAACAGAAAGCCCTCGTCCGGGTCGATGTTCATAAACGTCGGCAGCCCCACATACAGCAAGTACACCGTGTAACAGATAGCCGCCGTGCCCACGACCATGCCCAGCCACATATGCGGATAGAGCGCCGCCAGCCCGCCGATAAACAGCGGGGTCGCGGTGTAGGTGGCAAACGCTACGCAGCGCGCCATGCTGGGGCTGGCGTCGTAGGTGCGGGCCATCCAATGGATGAATGCGCCCATCACCGCCACGCCGCCGAGCATCGCCGCGTAGGACATGAGGGTCATCCACAACGCACTTTCCTGGGTCAACATGACCGGGGCGCGGCTGCCGATCACCCAGCCGACCCGGGTGGTGCCGATAAAGGCCGATACGGCGGGGATCGCCGCGAGAATCAAAGTGTGAGTGAGGTACATGTGGCCGATACTTTCTTCCTTATCGCCACGAATTTCCCGCCATTCCTGGTCGGGATGGGTAAACAGCCCCACGACGTGATGGATCATGCCAGTCACTCCTGTCGTTATTACCATCGCCCCCCATCGGAGCGCCCACGGGCCAAATGGCCACATAAGGTCCTGGATAGTTGTGCGACCTTACGTCGCAGTATAGGAAGTGATGACCGGAAAAACTGTAGGGCTTTAGAGCAAATTGCGCTGTAAACATGGGCGCTAATCGCGGTGAGGTCTGTCAGGGATAACGGGTTCTACTGTGGGAGCTGGCTTGTCGGGTCGCCGCATCGCTGCGATAGCGGTGGATCAGTGATGTATTAGTTGCTGACACACCGCCATCGCAGGCAAGCCAGCTCCCACATTGGATCGGCGTCGCCCATTGAAGTATTTTTGCGTAAAATGCTGCGCTTTTCGTCACACACCTCTAGCGGATCCAAGCGCCATGGGCACTCTTACGGTCAACCAGAACAAACTGCAAAAACGCCTGCGTCGCCTGGCCGGGGAAGCGGTCGCCGATTTCAACATGATCGAGGACGGCGACAAGGTCATGGTCTGCCTCTCCGGCGGCAAAGACAGCTACACCCTGCTCGACGTGCTGCTGCACCTGCAAAAGGTCGCGCCGATCCAGTTCGAGATCGTCGCCGTCAACATGGACCAGAAACAACCGGGCTTCCCCGAACACGTGCTGCCGGCCTACTTGAAAGACCTGGGCGTCGAGTACCACATTGTCGAAAAAGACACCTACTCGGTGGTCAAGGAGCTGATCCCAGAGGGCAAAACTACCTGCTCGCTGTGCTCACGCCTGCGCCGTGGCACGCTCTACACCTTTGCCGATGAGATCGGCGCGACCAAGATGGCCCTGGGGCATCACCGTGATGACATCGTTGAGACCTTCTTCCTCAATATGTTCTTCAACGGCTCGCTCAAGGCCATGCCGCCCAAGCTGCGTGCCGATGACGGGCGCAACGTGGTGATCCGCCCGCTGGCGTATTGCAACGAGAAAGACATCCAGGCCTACTCCGACTTCAAGCAATTCCCGATCATCCCGTGCAACCTGTGCGGCTCTCAGGAAAACCTGCAGCGCCAGGTGGTCAAGGAGATGCTGGTGGACTGGGAGCGCAAAACCCCAGGCCGCACCGAAAGCATCTTCCGCAGCTTGCAGAATGTGCAGCCGTCGCAACTGGCCGACCGCAACCTGTTCGATTTCACCAGCCTTAAAATTGACGAGACCGCCGCTTCGCGCTTCGTCAATGTGGTGAACCTCTAAGACGTTTCAATGCTCTGAAAGACGGCGCTCACGGGCGCCGTTTTCAATTCAACTGCCAGGAGAGGGCATGCGCGATTACAAGTGGCTGCACGAATATTGTCTGAACCGCTTTGGTTCAGCGGCCGAGCTGGAAGCCCACCTGCCTGTACCCAAGACCCCGGCGCAATTGCGCAAGATCAGTGATGATCGCTACCTGTCGACCCTGGCGCTGCGGGTATTTCGCGCGGGCTTGAAGCACAGCGTGGTGGATGCAAAATGGCCGGCGTTCGAGCAGGTATTCTTCGGTTTTGACCCGGAAAAAGTCGTGCTGATGGGCGCCGAGCACCTGGAACGCTTGATGCAGGACACGCGCATCATCCGCCACCTGGGCAAGCTCAAGAGTGTGCCGCGCAATGCGCAGATGATGCTGGACATTGAGCAGGAAAAAGGCAGCTTTGGCGCGTTTATCGCCGACTGGCCGGTGACTGATATCGTCAGCTTGTGGAAGTACCTGAGCAAGCACGGCCACCAGTTGGGCGGGCTGTCGGCGCCGCGCTTTTTGCGCATGGTCGGCAAGGACACGTTTGTGCCGAGTGATGACGTGGTCGCGGCCTTGAATGCACAGAAGATCGTCGACAAGGCGCCGACCAGCCTGCGGGATTTGGCGACGGTGCAGGGTGCGTTTAACCAATGGCACGCCGAGAGTGGGCGGCCGATGTGCCAGCTGTCGATGATGCTGGCTTACACGGTGAATCATTGAGACTGAGTTGATCCGATCGCAGGCAAGCCAGCTCCCACAGGGGAATGCATTCCAAGTGTGGGAGCTGGCTTGTCGGGTCGCCGCATCGCTGCGATAGCGGTCTTCAGGCAGGCTGCAAATCTGCCGCCAACCGCCGATTCAACTGATGCCGCCACCGCACATACAACAGCGCGGAACAAAACACCGCCAGACTCGCCAGCATCTCCAGCACCCCGAACCACTGCCGGTTCGGGTCATATGCCGCCAGTGCGCCCTTGATGAAATACAGGTTCACCACAAAACACATCCACGAATGCCCGCGCGCGCTGCCCAGCAGCATCCCCGGCGCCAGCACCAGCAGCGGCACCAGCTCGATCAGCAGGATCACCCATGGGCGCGCACCGTGCAGGTCGGCGATGAACAGGTAATACACGCACAGCAAGCCCACCAGCCCTAAAAAAGCCACCAGGCTCAGTACGCGTGCCACCTTGACCCGTGGTTCCAGCCACGCCTGGGGCGGCAGGACCTTAGGCTTTCTGGCCACGGCCGTTCTCCAGCAGCGTGGCGGTGGTGGCAAGACGCAGGCCGAGTGCCCGGCACAGGGTGATTTCGTGCTGATCGAGCATGCGTTTGCCGTCCGGCCCGGAATGGTGGCTGGCGCCATATGGCGTGCCGCCGCCCTGGGTGTCGAGCAAGGCTTGTTCGCTGTAGGGCAGGCCGGTGATCAGCATGCCGTGGTGCAGCAGCGGCAGCAGCATCGACATCAGTGTGGTTTCCTGGCCGCCGTGCAGGCTGGCGGTGGAGGTGAACACGCCGGCTGGCTTGCCGACGAGTGCGCCGGTGAGCCACAGGTTGCTGGTGCCATCGAGGAAGTACTTGAGCGGCGCGGCCATGTTGCCAAAGCGCGTCGGGCTGCCCAGGGCCAGGCCCGAGCAATTCTTCAGGTCATCCAGGCTTGCATACAACGCGCCTTCGTCCGGGATGCTCGGCGCCACGGCTTCGCACTCGGTGGAAATCGCCGGTACGGTACGCAGGCGGGCTTCGAGGCCGCCTTGCTCGATGCCGCGGGCAACCTGCCGAGCCATTTCGCTGACCGAGCCATTGCGGCTGTAATACAGCACCAGTACATAGGGCGCGGTCACGGCAGCAACTCCAGCACGTTTTCCGGTGGGCGGCCGATGATGGCTTTTTCGGCGGTTGCCAGGATCGGGCGTTCCATCAGCTTCGGGTGCTCGGCAATCGCGGCAATCAACTGCGCCTCGCTGAGGCTGGCGTCGGCCAGGTTGAGGGTTTTGTATTCGTCTTCGCCGGTGCGCAGCAGTTGGCGTGCGCTGATCCCCAGTTTGCTGAGCAAGGCCTTGAGTTGCGCGGCGTCCAGCGGCGTTTCGAGGTAGCGCACAACGGTCGGGGTCAGGCCGCGGGCTTCGAGCAGTTCAAGCGCACCGCGCGATTTCGAGCAGCGCGGGTTGTGATAAAGCGTCAGATCGGTCATGTGCGGGTCGCATCTTGCGTAAGGTGGCGGGTATTCTACCTGCGCGGCGACCCGTCCTTAAACCGTAAGAGGCGATAGGTCGCAGCCAACGTTCATTTTTTGCGAAGGATTTCCCCATGACTAGGCGACTGATCGGTGCATTGGCGATCATCACAACCCTGCTGCTCAGCGGCTGCGGTAACGATTACGGCGTTGACCAATATGGCAAGAAAGTGGCGGCCGAACGCCTGGACAAACAATGGGTGGTGGTCAATTACTGGGCCGAATGGTGTGGCCCGTGCCGCACGGAAATTCCGGAACTGAATACCTTGGCCGAACAGTTGAAAGGCCAGAACGTGGGCGTGTTCGGGGTCAATTTCGACAACGTACAGGGTGAAGAACTCAAGGCCGCCAGCGAGAAGCTGGGGATCAAGTTCACGGTGCTGGCGCAGAACCCGGAAGAGATTTTCGATATTCCACGCAGCGAGGCGCTGCCGGTGACTTACATCATTGATGACAAAGGCAAGGTGCGTGAACAGCTGATGGGTGAGCAGACGGCAGAAGGCGTGTTGGCCAAGCTCAAAGCCCTGCGTGGTTAAATCTGTGGGAGCTGGCTTGCCTGCGATGCGGTTGGCGCGGTGTATCAGGTACACCGCGGTGATGCTATCGCAGGCAAGCCAGCTCCCACAGAAAGCCAGATCACAAGGAAGTCGATCAGCCTTCTTCCAGCCACAGTCGAATCGGCTTGCCTTCAGCCGGCCAGAACCGGGTTTGCTCGATCGGTGAGATATCCCAGCGCTGCACACCTTGCAGGGCCTGGAAGAAGCGGTGCTCCTGCTCCATCAAGGCTTCGGCGCAGAGTTTGCGGGTGCTGCCGATCTTGCCGAAACTGAGCGTCCGGCCTTCGACGGTGTACGGCGCAAACCAGTGGTTGCAGCCGCCATTGCCGTAGGCGCGGCCATCGGCGCCGAGGGTGACGGTCAGGTGCGCGTAATCCATCAACGGCCGTTCGCCAATCCACTCCACCACGTAGCTGTGGTCTTGCTGCAGCTTTACCGCGTCACCGGCACAGCCCGTCAGGGCCACACCGAGGGCGGCGAGCAGCACGCCTTTCATTGCGCAGCCTGCTGGCATTTCGGGCAGCGGTGCTTGTCGCCTTCGCTGGCCCAGCCCAGTTCCTTGATGCGCGCATTGGCGGCCGGTTGCAGCGGCTCTTTGGCCAGCTTGGTTTCCACGGCGAATTCAAACTCCAGCAGGCTGTCGCAGCTGTCGCAGTTGACCTTCCAGGTGTGAATTTCCAGCTCGCCGAATTTCGGCCCCTGGGCCATGGCGACCCACTGGCCCGCCGGGCGAATGGAATAGCGCGCGTCACCTTCGACGGTCAGGCGCATCGACAGGGTTTTACTGCCGCGCAGGGTGACGATCAAGACGTCGCCATGCTTGATCGAACCACCGTTGCCGGTGACCTGGTAACGGCCCGGCACCAGGGCGCGGCATTCGATCAGGGTGTGTTGCGGGCTCAGCAAGCTGAAGCGGAAATCGTGTTCGGCCATGGATCCTCCAAATAGGCGCGGCATCCTATCACGGGTGCCGGCCTATCATGAGCCTGGTATATGACCGCTGATCAACCTTGCACAAGGTTCTGCGGCTGGCCATCGGCCCACGCGGCAATGTTGGCCAGCGTGGTGGCTGCGATTGCCGCCAGGGCTTCACGGGTCAGGAATGCCTGGTGGGCAGTGATGATCACGTTGGGAAAGGTCAGCAGGCGTGCGAGTACGTCGTCCTGCAGCGGCAGGTCGGAGCGATCCTCGAAAAACAACTGGGCCTCTTCCTCATACACATCCAGGCCCAGGTAGCCGAGTTGGCCGTTCTTGAGGGCCTCGATCAAGGCTGGCGTGTCCACCAGGCCACCGCGTCCGGTGTTGATCAGCATGGCGCCAGGCTGCATCTGTGCCAGGGAACGTGCGTTGATCAGGTGTTTGCTGTCGGCGGTCAGTGGGCAGTGCAGGCTGATGATCTGTGCCTGGGCCAATAGCTCTGGCAGGTTTACATAGCGGGCGCCAAGGGCCTGGACCTGCGGATTGGGGAATGGGTCGTAGGCGAGTAACTGGCAGCCGAACCCGGCCATGATCTTGGCAAAGGTGGCGCCGATCTGCCCGGTGCCGACCACGCCGACGGTTTTGCCGACCAAATCGAACCCGGTGAGCCCGTGCAGGCTGAAATCGCCATCGCGGGTGCGGTTATAGGCGCGGTGCAAGCGGCGGTTGAGGGCCAGGATCAGCGCAACCGCATGCTCTGCCACCGCGTGGGGCGAGTAGGCCGGTACGCGCACGATACTCAGGCCCAGGCGCTGGGCGGCGGCCAGGTCGACATGGTTGTAACCGGCCGAGCGCAGGGCAATCAGGCGCGTGCCGCCGGCGGCCAGGTGTTCCAGCACCGGTGCGCTGAGGTCATCGTTGATAAAGGCGCAGACCACTTCGTGGTGTTCGGCCAGGGCCACGGTGTCGAGGTTCAGGCGGGCCGGTTGGAATTGCAGCTCTACACCTGCCGGCAGCGGCTCGCCGAGAAAGCTGTCGCGGTCGTAGGTCTGGCTGCTGAAAAGAATGACGCGCATTAAAAATGCTCCCTGCAATCACTGAGTTTTAGGTAGGCCGATGTGGGCACCGGGCTTTTTGTGGGAGCTGGCTTGCCTGCGATGCGGGCAACTGGGTCTGGCTGTTCACCGCGTTGATGCTATCGCAGGCAAGCCAGCTCCCACACAAGCCAGCTCCCACACAAGCCAGCTCCCACACAAGCCAGCTCCCACACAAGCCAGCTCCCACACAAGCCAGCTCCCACACAAGCTGGCTCAACACAGGCCTGGAGAAGCCTCAGGCGCTGACCCGTGCCTCACTGGCCAACCGCGCAATCGCCATGTCCAGTTCATCCAGCGCGGCGATGGCCTTGGCGTCGTCTTGCTTGAGCAAGGTTTCCGCGCGCTGGCAGGCGGCGCGCAATTGAGGCACGCCGCAGTAGCGGGTGGCGCCATGCAGGCGATGCACGCGTTCGATCAGCGCATTGTTGTCTTTGGCTTCACGGGCGGCGGTGATCGCCAGGCGATCGGCTTCCAGCGAGGCCAGCAGCATGGCGAGCATGTCGGCGGCCAGGTCGGCCTTGTTGGCCGCCAGGCGCAGGCCTTCCTCATGATCCAGTACCAGCAGTTGCACGCCGGGTGCCAAGCCGTCAGTCGCGCGCTCCGGCCCTTGATTGCGCAGGGCCAGGCCGGTCCACTTCAACACTACTTGGGCCAACTGCCGCTCGCTGATGGGTTTGGTCAGGTAATCGTCCATACCGCTTTGCAGCAGCGCGCGTTTTTCGTTGGCCATGGCGTGGGCGGTGAGGGCGACCACCGGCAGCGGCGTACCGTGGCGTTCGCTTTCCCATTGGCGGATCGCCTCGGTGCTTTGGCGCCCGTCCATGCCGGGCATTTGTACGTCCATCAGCACCAGGTCGAAGGTTTCCTGCTTCACCGCGTCAATGGCCGCATAACCGCTTTCGACCGCGTGCACCTTGGCGCCCATGTCTTCGAGCAACGTTTGCACCAGCAACAGGTTGGCCGGGTTGTCGTCCACGCAGAGTACGCGCGGCGCTCGGCTGGAGAGCGGTTCGCCGGGTTCGCTGCGCAATGGGCGCGGGCTGATCAAATCGGCCAGTGCACGGCGCAGTTTGCGCGTACACGCAGGTTTGGCCTGCAACTGGCTGTTGGGGTTGGGCACTGACTGGTTGAACAACATCTGTTCGGTGGTCGGGCACAGCACCAGCACCTTGCAGCCCAGGTGTTCCAGGTCCCATAGATGCTGGTTGAGGCGTTCGGGCGGAATGTCATTGGCGGTGACACCGAGCACTGCCAGGTCGATTGCCTGTTCAGTCTGGTGTGCGCTGGTGATGCCGTTGGTCAGGCTTTCCAGGGTATTGAACGGTGTGACTTGCAGGCCGCAATCTTCCAGTTGGTGCTGCAACGCCTGGCGCGCGAGCTCGTGGTTTTCCAGCACGGCCACACGACGGCCGAGCAGCGGCGGGGAGGGCAGGTCTTCGGCGTCGTCGCGGGTTTTGGGCAGGCTCAGGCTGATCCAGAACTCCGAGCCTTCGCCCGGTGTGCTGTCGACGCCGATCTCACCGCCCATTTGCTCGATCAGCCGCTTGGAAATCACCAGGCCCAGGCCGGTGCCGCCGGGTTGGCGCGACAGCGAGTTGTCGGCCTGGCTGAAGGCCTGGAACAACGCACGCACGTCCTGGTTCGACAGGCCGATGCCGGTGTCTTGCACACTGATGCGCAGTTGCACGCTGTCTTCCTGTTCGTCTTCGACCATCGCGCGGGCAACGATAGTGCCTTCGCGGGTGAACTTGATCGCGTTGCTGATCAGGTTGGTGAGGATCTGCTTGAGGCGCAACGGGTCGCCCACCAGCGCCAGCGGCGTGTCGCGGTACACCAGGCTGACCAGCTCAAGCTGTTTGGCATGGGCGGCGGGGGCAAGGATGGTGAGGGTGTCTTGCAGCAAGTCGCGCAGGTTGAAGGGCACACTGTCGAGCACCAGCTTGCCGGCTTCGATTTTCGAGAAGTCGAGGATCTCGTTGATGATACCCAGCAGGTTGTCGGCGGATTTTTCGATGGTGCCCAGGTAATCCAGCTGACGCGGCGACAGCTCGCTTTTTTGCAGCAGATGAGTGAAACCCAGGATGCCGTTGAGCGGCGTGCGGATTTCATGGCTCATGTTGGCGAGGAACTCCGACTTGATCCGGCTGGCCTCCAGGGCCTCCTTGCGCGCCAGGTCCAGCTCGATGTTCTGGATCTCGATGGTTTCCAGGTTCTGACGCACATCTTCGGTGGCCTGATCGATACTGTGTTGCAGTTCTTCCTGGGCATTTTGCAGGGTTTCGGCCATGCGGTTGATGCCCGAGGCCAATTGGTCCAACTCCTGGCTGCCCAACGGTGGCAGGCGGGTTTCGAGGTTGCCGTCCTTGAGTTGGGCCACAGCTTGCTTGATCTGGCCGATGGGCGAGTTGATCGTGCGGCTGATGCGCAACGCCAGGGCGGCCGTGCAGATCAGGCCGATGGCGATCAGCAGCAGGCTGGCAAACAGGCTGCGATAACCGCGCAGCAACATGCCATTGTGCGACAGCTCCACTTCGACCCAACCCAGCAGGCGATCGGCTTCATCGGGGATCAATTCGCCCGCGAGGTTGCGATGGCGACCGAACACCGGCAGCAGGTAGCGCGTGGCGTCATTGCCACTGCGCTGCAGCAGGTGCGAACTGTTGCCGACCGGCGCAAGGTTGAGCATGGTCGGGCCGGCGTGGGCCAGGGACGAGCGGTCCGGTGCCAGGAACGACACCGCGCGCACGTCCGGTTGCTCCAGCGACTGAGTGGCGATGCGTTCAAGCAGGTCGGTGTTCTTGCTGCTCAACGCCGGGGCCACCAGCGGCGCCAATTGCTCGGCGATCATTTCGCCGCGTTGCAGCAATTGGGTCTGCAACTCCGACAGCTGCATCCAGGTGAAATAGCCCCCCAACAACAGGGCCATCAGGCTGGTCGGTAATAAGGTCAGCAACAGTACGCGGCCTTTTATCCCCATTCTTCTAAGCACGCCACTCTCCTGCTACCACACTGTTTTCGTTTATCTGCGCGGGCATCCGGCCCACGCCACCTGCGCAGTGTAGCCATTTGCGCAGTGTGGAACCTCGCAAATTAATGATCGACGTCAATCTCCGACATCAATCGCCGAGCGCAATCTTCGAGCCATCGGCAGCCTGGTGGCGATTGCCTGTCACCGTTTAATCTTGAATAATCAGTGATTGAGAATGACTTGCAGACGCTAATGAATCCCGCAGTTGGCCTACCCAGTATCCTGGCAATCGAAGACGACCCTGTATTGGGCGCCTATGTGCATGAGCAACTGGGCCGCTGTGGCTTCCAGGTCACCTGGTGCCAGAACGGCCAACAGGGCCTGCAGATGGCACGTGACCAGGCGTTCGACGTGGTGTTGATGGACATCCTGCTGCCGGGCATGGACGGTTTGTCGATTCTTACCCATTTGCGCCAGCACCATGCGACGCCGGTGATCCTCATGTCTGCGCTGGGCGCCGAGGCCGATCGCATCAGCGGTTTTCGCCTGGGTGCGGACGACTACCTGCCCAAGCCGTTCAGCATGGTTGAACTGCGCGTACGCATCGAAGCCATCCTGCGCCGCGTGGCCCTGGACCGGCGGCCGTTGCCGCTGCGTTTACCAGCGTATGACGATGCACGCAGCCTGCGTTTTGACGATGAACTGTACGACGTGTTCTTTCAAGAACACTGGGCCGGGCTGACGCGCAGCGAGTATCGCTTGCTCGAGACCTTGCACCGTAGCGCCGATGAAGTGCTCAGCAAAGCCTTCCTTTACCAGCATGTGTTGCAGCGCGGTTACGCGCCTCACGATCGCAGCCTGGACATGCATATCAGCCAGATTCGCCGCAAGCTCAAGGCCATCGGCTACAGCGAGCGCGAAGTGCGCACGGTGTGGGGCAAGGGTTATGTACTGAGCGGCCATGATGAAGGGCTTTGAGCGGCTGCCCGGCCGGCACTCGTTATTCTGGAAGCTCGCCTGCCTGCTGATCGCCTTCTGTTTGCTGATGATCTGGCTCAGTTGGTCCTGGGGCCGCTATATGGAAGAGCAGAACGCCTATGTGGCCGAGGAGTCCCGCGAGATTTTGCGCGGCTATGCCGCGGGCGCGGAATTGGCCTGGAGTACCCAGGGCAGTGCTGGCGTGGACACCTGGTTGCAGCTGATGGCCACGCGCGAATCGACCTGGATCGGGGTGATCGGCCACGACTTGCAGTCGCTGAGCAGCCTGCCGCTGAGCGACAAGGAAAGCCAGCGCCTGACTTTTCTGCGCGGGCTGGAGTGGCCGGTCAGCCGACACGTCAAAGGCCTGCCCTGGGTGAAAATCCCATTCCCGGTCAACCCTGGCGCCGGCTCGCTGGTGATCGAATTACCCAAGCGCTTTATGCCGGGGCGCTATCAGGTGTTCTGGCGCGTGGTGACCAACGGCGTGATTCCCGGCCTGTTTACCTTGCTGCTGTGCGTGGGGCTTTATCGGCTGCTGATCATGCCGCTGAACCAGTTGCGCGAGCAGGCCAACGCCTGGCGCGCCGATCAATTGAATACGCGCATGTCCCGCGAGGCCACCAGCCGCCAGGATGAATTGGGTGAGTTGGGCCGCGCCTTTGACCACATGTCCGAGCGTTTGCAGGGCACGGTGGAGTTGCAGCAACAGTTATTGCGGGACATGTCCCATGAGCTGCGCACGCCGTTGAGCCGTTTGCGCGTAGCCTGTGACAGTGAGCAGGATCTGGCGCAGTTGCGCGAGCGCCTGGGCCGGGAGATTGACGCCATGCAGCGCCTGGTGGAAGACAGCCTGCAACTGGCCTGGCTGGACAGCGAGCGAACGCGGTTACCCGAGGAAGCCATCCAGCTTCCGGCCTTGTGGGACATGCTGCGGGAAAACGCTTGTTATGAAAGTGACTGGCCAGCAGCGCGTTTGCCGTGTCTGTTGCCCGTCGACTGCTGGGTGCGCGGCAACCTGAATGCGCTGGCCCAGGCCCTGGAAAATATCCTGCGCAATGCCATCCGACATTCCCCCGCTCAGGGGCAGGTGACGCTGGACGGCTGTCGCGAGGGCGATGATTGGCATATTTGGCTGCAAGACCAGGGCGGCGGTATTGATGAGCAGGACTTGGAACGTATCTTTGCGCCGTTCACCCGCCTCGAAGGCTCACGGCCGGGTGATGGCGGTTTTGGTCTGGGCTTGAGCATCGCCCGCAATGCGGTACAGCGCCAGGGTGGGACGTTGTGGGCGCAGAACAGCGCGCAAGGTTTGTGCGTGCACCTGCGGCTGCCAGCGCGCTAGCTGTCAGGTGCGTCGTTGTTTGCGCTTCTTCCACTGGTGCGCGACCCACCAGCGCCAGTAACCCATCGTCAGGCAGTAGGCCAGCGCGGCCAGCACCAGCCCGCACACCACGGAACCCAACAGGAACGGCTGCCACAGTGTGCCCAGTTGGCTGCTGATCCACTCCCAGGTCAGGTTGTCGGGCAGGCTGCGCGGCGGCGTGTTCATCAGCCAGGCGCCGGTCAGGTAGGTGCAGAAGAACACCACCGGCATGGTGATCGGGTTGGTCAGCCACACCAGGCTCACGGCAATCGGCATATTCCCGCGCACAGCGATCGCTAGCACCGCCGCCAATAACATCTGCAACGGAATCGGGATAAACGCCGCGAACAGGCCCACTGCCATGGCGCGGGCGACGGAATGGCGGTTCAGGTGCCAGAGGTTGGGGTCATGCAACAACGTGCCGAGAAATCGTAAGGACTTGTGTTCCCGGATACTCGTGGGGTCGGGCATGTACCGTTTGAATAAGCGCCGGGGCATAAGGGGTCCAGGTCAGTTCGAGGGGTAAGTATGCCCGCATTCTATAAACAGAAAATTCAGACTTTGTGACAAAACATCAGAGGCCGCGCGGGGTATCCGACTAAGACTAGTGGATCACTTGAAAAGGATGATTCATGAGAACAGGGATGTTCGCGTTCGGAATGGGCTTGTTGTCGCTGCGATTTTTACCCGCATTGCCCGCCACCGCGTGGCTGCTGGCCATGTTGGTAGTGGCCTTGATGTTGCTGCCGTTTCGTACCTATCCGCTGGCGTTTTTGCTGTTGGGCGTGAGCTGGGCGTGCATGAGCGCGCAATGGGCGTTGGACGACCGATTAAGGCCGGCTCTGGACGGTCAGACCCGTTGGATTGAGGGGCGCGTCATCGGGTTGCCGCAAAACACCAGCACCGGCGTGCGCTTCGAACTGACCGACAGCCGGTCACGCAAGGGCCGGCTGCCCAAGCGTATCCGCCTGTCCTGGCATAACGGCCCGCAGGTTAACAGCGGCGAGCGCTGGCGGCTGGCGGTCACGCTCAAGCGGCCGGCAGGCCTGCTCAATTTCCAGGGGTTTGACTACGAGGCCTGGCTGCTGGCCCAGCGCATCGGTGCCACCGGCTCGGTGAAAGATGGCCAACGCCTGGCGCCGGCTCGCCACGCCTGGCGTGACAGCGTCCGCCAGCGCCTGCTGGCGGTGGATGCTCAGGGCCGCGAGGCGGGGCTGGCAGCCTTGGTGCTGGGCGACGGCTCGGGGTTGGCAACCGAGGATTGGCGGGTGTTGCAGGACACCGGCACGGTGCACCTGCTGGTGATTTCCGGCCAGCACATTGGCTTGCTGGCCGGTTTGATCTACGCGCTGGTGGCCGGGCTGGCGCGCTACGGTTGCTGGCCCCGCGCCTTGCCCTGGCTGCCGTGGGCCTGCGGCCTGGCATTTACTGCCGCGCTGGGGTATGGCCTGCTGGCGGGGTTCGGTGTGCCCGTGCAGCGGGCCTGCGTGATGGTCGGGTTGGTGCTGCTGTGGCGTTTGCGGTTTCGCCACTTGGGTGTGTGGTGGCCGTTATTACTAGCGTTCAATGCGGTGCTGGTGCTGGAGCCGCTGGCCAGCTTGCAGCCAGGGTTCTGGTTGTCGTTTGCCGCCGTGGCCGTGCTGGTGCTGGCATTCAGCGGGCGTTTGGGCGCGTGGAGCGTCTGGCAGGCGTGGACCCGGCCCCAATGGCTGATCGCCATTGGTTTGTTTCCGGTGCTGCTGGTGCTGGGGTTGCCCATCAGCCTCAGTGCGCCGGTGGCCAATCTGTTTGCCGTGCCGTGGATCAGCCTGGTGGTGCTGCCGTTGGCACTGCTGGGCACTGTACTGTTGGCGGTACCGTGGGTGGGAGAGGGCTTGTTGTGGCTGGCCGGTGGCGCGTTGGATGGCCTGTTCACAGGCTTGGCGCTGCTGGCCGGGCTGCGCGCAGCGTGGGTGCCCGCCGACGTGCAGTTGGGTTATTGGTTGATCAGCGTCACGGGCGCGGTGCTCTTGCTCTTGCCCAAAGGCGTGCCATTGCGGCTGCTGGGCTGGCCGATGCTGCTGTTGGCCGTCTTTGCCCCTAAACCATTGGTGCCGTACGGGCAGGTGGAGGTGGTGCAATTGGATGTCGGCCAGGGGCAGGCGGTGATCCTGCGCACGCGCCATCACGCCATGCTCTACGACGCAGGCCCGCGCTCGGGGGTGGTTGACCTGGGCGCGCGCGTGGTGCTGCCATCCCTGCAAAAGGGTGGGGTGGCGGCGTTGGACGCGATGGTGATCAGCCACGCTCACGCTGACCATGCCGGCGGTGCCGCAGCGGTTGCCCGTGTGCTGCCCGTCGGAAGGGTTATCGGCGGAGAGACCGAAGGGCTGCCGGCTTTTCTCGCCGCCCAGCCCTGTAACAATGGCGAGCGCTGGGAGTGGGATGGCGTGTCATTCGAGTTGTGGCGATGGCCTGGCGCCACCAGCAGCAATCCGAAATCCTGCGTCTTGCAGGTACAGGCCCGTGGCGAGCGGTTGCTACTGACGGGTGATATTGATGAGGCGGCTGAAACAGCCTTTCTCGCTTCGCCCTTGGCGGTGCCGACCGATTGGCTGCAAGCGCCGCACCATGGCAGTCGCAGTTCCTCGTCCTGGGCGTTTTTACAGCGGCTTGCGCCCAAGTCGGTGCTGATTTCCCGCGGCCGTGGCAACGCATTCGGGCATCCCCATCCGCAGGTGATGGCGCGTTACCAGGCGCTGGGCAGCCGGGTCTACGACAGCGCCGAGCAAGGTGCCGTGCGTGTGCAACTGGGCAGTTTTAGAGCACCGGTTGTTGCGCGCAGTCAACGGCGATTCTGGCGCGAAGCGTTACCGTAATACAGGCTTACCAAACACCTGGGCCTGCGACAGGCGGGCCTGGCGCCTGCGAACCACGCCGGTGAACCTATATGGTAAAGTGGCGCACTTTTTCTAGGGGACATTCACTGTGTGGGAATTGGTCAAATCCGGCGGCTGGATGATGTTGCCGATTATCTTGAGCTCCATCGCCGCACTCGGCATCGTTGCCGAACGTTTGTGGACCCTGCGCGCCAGTCGCATAACCCCCGAGCATCTGCTGGGGCAGGTGTGGGGCTGGATCAAGAACAAACAGCTGGATAAAGAAAAACTCAAGGAGTTACGCGCCAACTCGCCGTTGGGTGAAATCCTCGCAGCGGGCCTCGCCAATTCCAAACATGGTCGCGAGATCATGAAAGAATGCATCGAAGAGGCCGCTGCCCGCGTCATCCACGAAATGGAGCGCTATATCAATGCGCTCGGCACCATCGCAGCCATGGCGCCGTTGCTTGGTTTGCTGGGCACGGTGCTGGGCATGATCGACATTTTCAGCTCGTTCATGGGTTCAGGCATGACCACCAACGCTGCCGTCTTGGCCGGTGGTATTTCCAAGGCCTTGATCACCACGGCAGCCGGCCTGATGGTCGGTATTCCGTCGGTGTTTTTCCACCGCTTCCTGCAGCGTCGCATCGATGAACTGGTGGTCGGCATGGAGCAGGAAGCCATCAAGCTGGTGGAAGTGGTGCAGGGCGATCGTGATGTCGATTTCGTTGAGGGTCGAGCGTGAAATTTCGCCGCAAGCAACGGGAGAATGTTGATATCAACCTGGCGTCGCTGATCGACGTGGTCTTTATCCTGCTGCTGTTTTTTGTCGTGACTACCACCTTCACCCGCGAAACCCAACTGCGCGTTGATTTACCCGAAGCAGTGAGTGGCTCACCGGCCGAAGACCAGGAAATTAAGCAGCTGGACATTGCCATCAGCGCCGACGGGGTGTTTTCGGTAAATAACCAATTGCTCGAAAAAAATGACCTTGCCAGCCTGATGGATGCCCTGCAGAAAGAGTCCGGCGGCGATACCAATATGCCGCTTTCCATCAGCGCTGACGGCAAAACCCAGCACCAAGCCGTGATCACCGCCATGGACGCCGCCGGCAAGCTGGGCTTCAGCCACCTGCGCATGACCACCGTCGAGGCGGCGAGCCCGCCCTGATGGCTATGTCCGATCGTTTGCTCAAGGCGTGGTACGAGGGCCATCCGGCACTCGTACTGCTGCGGCCGCTGGAATCTATTTACCGTCACGTTGTACAGCGCAAACGCGCGCGCTTCCTGGCGGGCGAGGGTGAGATTTACCAACCGCCGGTGCCTGTGGTGGTGGTGGGCAATATCACCGTCGGCGGCACCGGCAAGACGCCGTTGATCCTGTGGCTGATCGAACACTGCCGGCGCAGCGGCCTGCGGGTCGGCGTGGTCAGCCGCGGCTATGGTGCCAAGCCGCCGCAGTTGCCGTGGCGGGTCGAGGCCAGCCATAGCGCCGAAGTAGCGGGCGATGAGCCGTTGCTGATCGTTCAGCGCTGCGGCGTACCCCTGATGATCGATCCAGACCGCAGCCGCGCCGTCAAAGCCTTGCTGGCCAGTGAACCCCTTGACCTGATCCTCTCCGACGATGGCCTGCAGCATTACCGCCTGGCCCGCGACCTGGAACTGGTGCTGATCGACGCCGCCCGTGGTCTGGGCAACCGCCGTTGCCTGCCGGCCGGGCCTTTGCGCGAACCGGTGGAGCGCCTGCATAGCGTGGATGCGCTGTTGTACAACGGCGCCGGAGCCGATCGCGAGGATGGGTTTGCCTTTCGCCTGCAACCCACGGCGCTGATCAACTTGAAAACCGGTGAGCGCCAATCGGTGGAGCACTTTGCCGCCGGCCAGCGGGTCCATGCCGTCGCGGGTATCGGTAACCCGCAACGTTTCTTCAATACCCTCGAAACGCTACACTGGCAGCCGATTCCCCATGCATTTGCCGACCATGCGCCGTACAGCGCAGAGGTGTTGAATTTCACACCGTCATTGCCGTTGGTGATGACCGAAAAAGACGCGGTGAAGTGCCGCTCCTTTGCCCAGCCCGACTGGTGGTACCTTGCAGTGGATGCACTGCCGTCACCGGCGTTTGTGGCCTGGTTCGACACGCAATTGATGCGCCTGCTGCCCGCCCGACTTTTGCCTTAAACCGCTTTTTCCAGGAAATACTCATGGACACCAAACTGCTCGACATCCTCGCTTGCCCGATCTGCAAAGGCCCGCTCAAGCTCAGCGCCGATAAAACCGAGTTGATCAGCAAGGGCGCCGGCCTGGCTTATCCGATCCGTGATGGCATTCCGGTAATGCTGGAAAGCGAAGCCCGTACCCTGACCACCGATGAGCGCCTGGATAAATGACCACCGCCTTTACCGTTGTCATTCCTTCGCGCTACGCCTCCACGCGCCTGCCGGGCAAGCCGCTGCAATTGATCGGCAACAAGCCGATGATCCAGCTGGTGTGGGAACAGGCCTGCAAAAGCAGCGCCGAACGCGTGGTGGTTGCCACCGATGACCCGCGTATTATCGAAGCCTGCAAAGGTTTCGGTGCTGAAGCGGTGCTGACCCGTGAAGACCACAATTCCGGCACCGACCGCCTGGCCGAAGTCGCCACGCAGTTGGGGTTGGCGCCCGACGCGATCGTAGTCAATGTGCAGGGTGACGAACCCTTGATCCCGCCGTGCGTGATCGATCAGGTCGCCGCCAACCTGGCCGCCCACGGCGAGGCGCGTATGGCGACCCTGGCCGAACCGATCGAAGACATCGACACCCTGTTCAACCCGAACGTGGTCAAAGTGGTCAGCGATATCAATGGCCTTGCGCTGACCTTCAGCCGCTCGACCCTGCCTTGGGCGCGGGATGCGTTCGCCAAACAGCCCGACGTATTGCCCCAGGGCGTGCCGTACCGTCGTCATATCGGCATCTATGCCTACCGCGCCGGTTTCCTGCATGACTTCGTCAGCTGGGGGCCGTGCTGGCTGGAAAACACCGAGTCCCTGGAGCAGTTGCGTGCCCTGTGGCACGGCGTGCGCATCCACGTTGGCGACGCGCTGGAAGCGCCGCCCGCCGGTGTCGACACCCAGGAAGACCTTGAGCGCGTCCGTCGCCTGCTGGGGGCCTGATGGAGGTTCTGTTCGTCTGCCTGGGTAATATCTGCCGCTCGCCCACCGCCGAAGGTGTGCTGCGCCATAAATTGCGCGAAGCGGGGTTGGCCGGCCAGGTTGAAGTGGCGTCTGCCGGCACGGGTGAATGGCACATCGGCAACCCGCCGGACCAGCGCAGCCAGCGCGCGGCGCTGGTACGCGGTTACGACTTGTCGGCCCAGCGTGCCCAGCAGGTTTCCCGTGCAGACTTTGCTCGATATGACTTGATCCTGGCCATGGATCACAGCAATCTGCGCAACCTCAAGGCGTTGCACCCAGGCCAAGGTAAAGCCGAGCTGGACTTGTTCCTGCGCCGCTATGACGCCGAGGTGGACGAGGTGCCAGACCCTTACTACGAAGGCGAGCAAGGCTTCGAACGGGTACTGGACCTGATCGAGCGGGCCTGTGATTTATTGGTGATCGAATTGAAGGGGCGGTTATGACCTTGCAAGTGCTTGCGCAGGTATCGCTCAAGCCATTCAACAGCTTTGGCATCGACGTGCGCGCCCAGTGGTTTGCCGAGGCCCGCAGCGACGCCGATGTGCGTGAAGCCCTGGCCTATGCAACGGCGCAGTCATTACCACTGTTGGTGATCGGCGGTGGCAGCAACCTGCTGTTGACCCAGGATATCCAGGCGTTAGTGTTGCGCATGGCCACCCAGGGCGTTCGGGTGCTGCAGGACGACGGTGTAAACGTGGTGGTCGAAGCCGAAGCGGGCGAAGCCTGGCACCCGTTTGTAGTGTGGACCTTGGAACACGGCTTCTGCGGCCTCGAGAACCTCAGCCTCATCCCAGGCACCGTCGGTGCTGCGCCGATGCAGAACATCGGCGCCTACGGTGTGGAGATCAAGGACGTGTTTGCCGGCCTCACCGCACTGGATCGCCACACCGGCGAACTGCGCGACTTCAGCCTGCAAGAATGCAACTTCGCCTACCGTGACAGCCTGTTCAAGCACGAAACCGGGCGCTGGCTGATCCTGCGGGTGCGTTTCGCCCTGAGCCGCGCCAGGCACCTCAAGCTCGACTACGGCCCGGTGCAGCAGCGCCTGGCCGGGCAGGGCATCACTGAGGCGACGCCGAGTGATGTCAGCCGTGCCATTTGCAGCATCCGCCGTGAAAAACTGCCCGACCCGGCAGAACTGGGCAATGCCGGCAGTTTCTTCAAAAACCCACTGGTGTCCCATGTGTTGGCGGCTGAGCTGAAGGCGCAGTATCCGGATCTGGTGGCATACCCGCAGGCCGATGGGCAGATGAAGCTCGCCGCTGGCTGGTTGATCGATAAAGCCGGCTGGAAAGGCTTTCGCGACGGCGATGCCGGCGTGCATAAACTGCAGGCGCTGGTGCTGGTCAACTATGGCGCGGCCACTGGGCATGATATTGCCAACCTGGCACTGCGCATCCAGCGTGATATTGCTGAGCGTTTCAAGGTCGATCTGGAAATGGAACCTAACCAGTACTGAGCGTTTGCAATCCCGTGAAAACAAAAATGCCCCGTATCTTTCGATACGGGGCATTTTTTATTGCGCTAGCAATCAGTCATCGCGGCTCATGATGCCGAAGATCTGCAGCAGGCTAATGAACAGGTTGTAGATCGACACATACAGGCTGATGGTCGCCATGATGTAGTTACGCTCACCGCCGTGGATGATGGCGCTGGTCTGGAACAGGATGCACACGGAGGAGAACAGCACAAAACCCGCGCTGATCGCCAGCTGCAAGCCGCTGATCTGGAAGAACATGCCGGCAACCACTGCCGCCAGCAACACGAAGAAGCCTGCGGTAATGAAGCCACCCAGGAAGCTCATGTCCTTACGGCTGATCAGCACGTAGGCCGACAGGCCACCAAACACCAGGGCCGTCATGGCAAATGCCGAGCTGACCACTTCCGCGCCGCCGGCCATACCGAGGTAACGGTTGAGGATCGGGCCAAGGATAAAGCCCATGAAACCAGTCAAGGCAAACGCCGACACCAGGCCCCAGGCCGAGTCACGCAGTTTGTTGGTCAGGAAGAACAGACCGTAGAAACCAATCAGCACGACAAAGATATTCGGGTAGCCGACGCGCATCTGCTGCGCCACATACGCCATTACGCCGCTGAACGCGAGGGTAAGGGCGAGCAAGCCGTAGGTGTTGCGCAACACGCGGCTGACTTCAAGCTGCTCAGCCTGCGCGTTACCATTCAGTGCGTAATTCTGTTCGCGCATGGCGACACTCCTTCAGTTTTGAAACATTCAGTCGCAAGGATCATAACAGACGCTCTGTAACAAGCCATGGCAAGAGTTTGACAGTGTGTTTCATTCGGGTATTATGGCGCCCGCTGACACGGGATGGGCTATCATAATCCTGTGAAGCAAAAGGGAAATTGGCAGAGTGGTTGAATGCACCGGTCTTGAAAACCGGCGGACGTTAATAGCGTCTCCAGGGTTCGAATCCCTGGTTTCCCGCCAAGATTTACACGAAAGCCCCGCGATTGCGGGGCTTTTGCGTTTCTGGGGTTTGGTCGTGGCGGGTTTGTATTTGTTCCGCGTTCCATAGCTATTATGGAAGTGTTCCAGAACTTTTCTATTTTGACGGCTTCGCAGTGGCGCCAAGCCTTCTGTAAACGCGCTTTGCGATTTCCTGATTGCTATGCCCCAGCAACAGGCTTGCATCGCCAATATCCACGATTTCTGACCCCGCTTTGGGTCGAATATTCCTGAACTGATACCCGCCGACCTTTGCGGCAAGCGCCGGATCTCCCTGCCCAATTCAGTAACTACGATCGCCTCGTTAGCATCTGTGTAAAACAGTAGCGATGACATAGCTCTTCCTTGAATTGACAGTAACTGCCTATATGCGCGCCTCAACACCCGGCAAACTGCACGCCTGCCGGGTTCAAGAGCGTTTAAGGCATCAAGACCGAGTCGATAACGTGGATTACGCCGTTGGACTGCATAACGTCTGCGATGCTGATACTCGCCTTACCGCCTTTGGCATCGACAACCCAAAGCTTGCCGTCGTGCAGCTTAATATTCAGCGACTCCCCCTGAACTGTTTTCAACACAACGGTGCCGCCATTCTTCTTGGCGTCGGCCATCAGCTGTGCTGATGTATGTGTGCCAGCAACTACATGGTAGGTCAGAATTTTAGTCAGGTCGGCTTTGTGCTCAGGCTTGACCAGAGTTTCGACGGTGCCTGCTGGCAGCTTGGCAAAGGCTTCGTTTGTCGGAGCGAATACGGTAAAAGGACCTTTGCTGTTGAGTGTATCAACCAGGCCGGCAGCTTTGACTGCCGCTACCAGTGTGGTGTGGTCCTTTGAATTGACTGCGTTCTCCACGATGGTTTTGCTTGGGTACATCGCTGCGCCTCCGACCATCACAGTGTCGGCAGCAAAGCTGAGTGTTGCAGTAACGGAGAGAAACGCGAAGCAGGCTGCAGCAGCAATTTTTTTGTAAAAGGCGTGCATGATGAATCTCCTTGGCTCTTGTGCCCTCCGAGTGAGGGTATTGAATCTACGAGCCAACGATCAAAGTGGATGCACCTTTTCAGAAAATAACTTTTTAAGCGCAACGCCTGCCGGTTCAAACCTGTCGGTCGCTGTTCCTGACATTCCATCCACACTGAATGCCTGGGCAGGGGCGCAATTGTGATTTGTCCGTTCTTGGTCAAAAATGGTCATTCCACCTGCCTGCCAAATCAGCGACGATTCAGTATGAGTAGTTTAAAAAGCCCGAGATTCAAAAAAATCAGGTCTGTAATTGCGACAGTGTTGGTCGTCGTGATAGCAGGGTTTGTGCTGAGATACTACGAGGCAAAGGATGAGGCGAATATTGCGTTTCAGGAGTATTTACGTTCAAACCAACAGGTGACTACTCAGATAGGTAATGTTGCTTCCTTAACCTTGTTGAAACGGTTTGTATACGATGAAAGTGACACTGGGCCAGGTTTTTATCTTTACCTTTACTTGGTCAAAGGCGAGCATGGGAGCATGACTGTAGAAGTCAAAAGGATCGAGGGGAGCTCGCAGATTGTGATCAGTGATATACAGCAGTAGCTGAATCGCCCCGAATTTCGTAGGCACTCCTGGTGGTCGGCCATTTGCCGATATCCCTGACTCGATATCCTTTCGGCAGGTCGCCAGGCTATTCGACTTTCTTGCCTGGCAGATGGATGACAACGGATCAGCGATGACTCGCACCGCTGAGCGCTGGCTCGTCGAAGGCACAGATCTGCGCAAGATTCAGATCGCTCTCAACCTCGAGGTTTACCCGTTTGCGGACGAGCATGAGATGTACCGCGTGTTGTCTGATGTGGCTGTATCCCTCCCGCAGATGGCGGGTAGATGCCAGTTGCTGATTAGCGCTCGGAAAGTCGGTAGATAGCACCTGGTCACACAGTCAATTCAGCACATTCAGCCCGCGCAATGGCGGGCTTCAAGCCAATACCGTGAGCGGCGCCTATCCCGCCACATGCAAATCTCCACGATGAGCGATGTGCACCTTGTTGCCATCTGGATCACGCAGGTACGCACCGTAGTAACCATCACCATAGTGGGGGCGTTGGCCAGGTTCACCTTCATCAGATCCACCTGCAAGAAGCCCGGCCGCATAGGCGGTATCTACCGCATTTGGAGAGGGTGCAGTGAAAGCCACCATGCTGCCATTCCCTGCTTCGGCCTCATTGCGGTCATAAGGGCTGTACACATAAAAGCGAGGGAGAGCGTTATCTGGCTTGATCCAGCATGCCGAAGGTGGCCCGCCATCAGGGGTTACAGGCCGTCGACAGAGCCCCAAAGGGATCAGCACCGCGTCATAGAAGGTAGACGCCTTATCAAGATCGTTTGTCCCAACGGTTACGTGACTGAACATCCTGTATTCCTGCTTACGAAGGCAAGGCGTTATCGTGTCATTTTGAAGGTGGGCGTGTATAGCGGTCGTCGGGTAAGACGTCGAGGGCACGTCTCGGCCCTCCAAATCGCAGACAAAGAAAAGCCCGCGATGGGGATTAGCGGGCTTAAAGGGATGTTCTCTAGGAGCTGGGGTAACCCTAAGCGCCCGAGTGTGAAAGGGATGTGAAAGGTTGCGCTCAGTAGGACGCCGCGATCGCCTTGGCGAGTTGCATATCGGACATGAGCGGTGATCTGTAACTCAATCGATAGTGTCGGCAGGCTTGCTCAAACTGTGCTCCGCGAATCTCGCCGTCCGAACCTATGAACGCCAGTGCGTCAGTCTTGGCTGACTTGAATATCTTTGGCGGCTCGGTGGTGAGGGATGTGGTTGCCCCAATTAAAATGGTTGGCAAGGAAATGGTGATAAATATTCCTGCAGCGACAGGGTTGACGTTGTCACCTGATACGGCCTGTGTGCTGACCGATGCCAGTAAGGCGATTGCCAGAGTCTTCCATGAATTCATGCTTCGATGCTTCCACTGCGATCAGAGCGGGCCACGATAGCAGAGCGGGGCGCCTGCCAGAAACAAGAAGCCCGGCGCTGGGCCGGGCTTCGATCTAACAGCGTCAGAACCTAACGATGCTTGTTCTTGTGTTTATGCTTGTTGTTGCCTTTGTGCTTTCTGCCATCGGATCGATGATTGCTCTCATCGTCCGCCAGGTTGTTTCCCAGCGCGCCACCCGCCGCGCCGCCGAGACCTGCACCGATAGTCGAGCCGGTTGTACCGCCGAGGCGATTACCAATCAATGAGCCACCCGCGCCGCCAATTCCTCCACCTAATGCAGCTTCCGCTCTATTGCCTTTTTGAGCACCGACAGCACTGCCGGCAGCACCACCTACGCCTGCGCCTACCGCCGCGCCCGTTGAGCCGCCGAGCTGTTGACCTACGATGTTGCCAAGTGCACCACCAACGCCGCCTCCAAGGCCGGCTGTGCCATCTCCGGCAGCCATTGCTCCTTGCGAAATGAGGACGCCCAGAAATAGGGCGGGCAGTGTCATTTTCATTTTGTGAACCTCTATGGGTTGTCAGCAGGCGCTCACGGTTTAAAGCACGCCTGTCATTGGGACTAGGACAAAAGTTTGAAGTTCTTTGCGGGTGGTGCCTGCGGGCGAATGGTTGTAACAAGATATGCCATAATGGAATCGGCTGCGGAGGACGGGCTTAAGCATATCCGCGCTGAGCTTTGTGCATATTGAGATATTTCAAATCGAACATTATTGGAGCGTCAACGCATGGAAGTGAGCACCCCTCAAAGCGAGTACCGAAAGCCAGACAACTTGGCTGGATTGGGGCGGCGGTTGGGAGGTCAGTGGATTGACTCCTTAATCACCTTTTTTGTTTTATTCGCCGTGGGAAGAACGGCTGAATTTGTGGGTGTATCTCCAGACGCGGTCGGGATTCTGGCTATTGGATCCGCTGCGGCGTATTACCTGTTTTCGGACGCAATGCCAAACGGTCAAAGCGTGGGTAAAAAATTGCTGGGGATGTCAGTCATTGACGAGCGTAGCCATCTTAATTGCAATCTATATCAGTCGTTTATGCGCAACATCACTACGCCTGTTTTGAGCATTTTGGACTGGATTTTTATTTTCTTTGGCTCACGCAAACGCTTAGGCGACATGCTCGCATCCACGATAGTGGTCCGGTTGAAATAGCGGTGACCGTTGCTGCAAAACCCTAAGGTTCTTAATATTCACGAAAAAAGAGCCCAGCCCACGCTGGGCTTTCGCATCCAAAAGAACGGTAGCGTTGGGCACAGCGTATGACCGAGCCAGAATAGCTGACCAGGCCTGCGAGAAGAATTACGCAGGGCTCACATACCGAGAGTCGGCATGATTACCCGCCCGCACTCTATGAGTTGGCCGGCCGTTACTTGAAGTTCGCGGGTGGGTTTCGCTGCGTACCCGGCAAGGAAGCCGGCGGCGACAAGCGCAATGCACAGTAAGGTGTTTCTCAATATCATGCTGGGCGCTCGCTAACTGATTGATGTAAAGCAAGCAGCACAGATTCCAGATTATGCAAAAGGTTCCTGATGGTAGCCCTCATTGAGCTATGGTAATCACTGACGCTGGCGACCAAGGACTGATCATCAGGCACGTGATATTGCACACTGAGAACACTCAACTACTCTGATTGGATGCGTTCGTATTGCGGCCATCCGGTTTTTGATAGGGCACCATGGATAAGCGGCTCGCAGGTCTATCATTTTTGCTTACCCTAGGATGGGTTGCCACCGTGATAGCTGTAATGTGGTACTTCTACGACAATTAGTCTAAAGGCCAGAATCCACTTCTGGCTCCTCAGAACGCGGCGCCGAAGCACCGCGCTTTAGATCACGCCACGATGTCGCTGATGGCCGCCTGGCCCACGGTGGTGACGAGGAAATCGGCCACGCCGTGCCCGGAGAAGTCCACCGCCAAGGTGCCCAGGTTGGTACCCGAGGCATAGCTCAGCACAGCATCGCCGGCATGCCCGGTGAATGCATTGACGAAGCTCAAGCCTGCACCTTTGGTAATGCCCGACAGGTCGATCTTGTCGGAGCCCGAGGTGAAGTCAAAAATCCTGTCTGCAGCCCCTGGCCTGGAGTCGGAACTGGCACCATACACAAACGTGTCGTTGCCGGCGCCGCCCCATAGTTGGTCCGCACCGCCACCGCCGTAGATGATGTCGTCGCCGGCACCGCCTTTGATGATGTTGGCTGTGTTGTTGCCAATAATCAGGTCGTTGCCTGCGCCACCAAAAGCGTTCTCGAGGGTAACGCCCTTGGCGATGGACACGTTACCCACCAGGCCGCCGACGTCGGAGAACGCGCCTTCAGTGAGGTTGATCTTCTGGTTCTGGGTGAAGCCGGAGAAGTCCAGGGTGTCGTTGCCGCCACCGTCCCATACCGAGAACACCAGCTTGTCGGTATTGGAGGCGGCACTGTAGAAATCCCGCCCGGTATTGGAGTTGAACCCGTAGGTGGTGTCGCCGGCGCGGGTGGCGTAGTTGGCGCCGTAGAGCTTCTGGATCGCAGCGATGTCGTCGATCAGCGGGCCGGCTGCATAGGCTTCGCCCCCGCCTTTACTGAAGTTTTGATGGGTGTTGCTCTCGTTCCAGTAACTCATCACGGAGTAGCCGTGTGTATCTTCGGCATATTTCGCATCCGAATAGGACGGCCGTCCCACGCTGGCATCGTACGCGCCTGGGTGTTGCAGGCCAAGCGTGTGACCAATTTCATGGGTTAAAGTTTGACGGCCGTAATTCCCGTTCGCGGGCGTTAAGTTTTCTTGGTAACTTTTATTGGTATAAAATAATGCGTCACTGTTTCCACTGTTGTTTGGGTAGAACGCGAAAGCCGACCGGGCACCGCCATGCTGCAGATCATTGCTGTAGTTGCCCAAGGATATATGGGCGTCGCCTCCGCTGTTAGATTCACGGAATGAGATATTGGCGACGTCTGACCAGGATTGAAACGAAAGGGCTGCCTGGGACTTTTGTTGTGCGTTGAAAGCGGTGAAGCCGGAAACTTTCTCGGCGGCGTAAGATTTACTTTCTGAAGTCAGAAAGCTGTAGGTGAAATTGTATTTGCCGTTATGGTCATTGTCGCCCCAATAGTAACCGCCTCGGGTTATTTCATCCGCTGCCTGCGTAATGGTGTAAGACGGCTTTCCATTTAAATTAAATCCTCCTCGATCATAAGCGTGTGAAAAATTCAGGAGGCTTTGGTAATCTTCACTCGTCTGGATTCCTGCCGAAGAGGCAGTTGGATTAACAAGATTTTTCGTTGAGACAGTCATAAGTTTACATTCCTTCGTGTCCATTGAGCGTGGAGTGCTATAGGCTTATCACGTGTTCGCTGTTTTCTTGTTGTGTTGATCTTTATAAAGGAGTTATGCGTTTAGTGTTATTTGAAAATTAAATATAATATATAACGTATTGAAATATCCTTAAATATTTTGAGAGCCTCAGTTTGGTGAGAGGTCGCTGACCATGGAGTGGGCGCTCCGTTAGATAAATATGAGCGGGTGGCAATAACTTCCAGCGCTTACTTGTAAGCCTCAGGAAACCAGCGTTGTGCCAGCTTCACCTTGATCGCCAGGTCCTCTTTCGACTTCTGGCATTCGAGTGCTCGCTGCTCAACGCTCGGGATGGCCGGCCAATTGCGCTCACCCCGGGAGACGACTTGCTCGTAGCCTTCATCGTATTCCGCGCTTGGCCCTGCAATCAGCTTGGATGCCTTTACGTAATCGGCGACGAGATCGGCGGGCAGCGCCCCGCAGGTGAATTGCGCCCGGGAGTACATCAGGCCATCGCTTGCCCCGAGTACCTTCCCGTCGGCAGGTTGGGTGGCTGCAACGGATAGCGTGGGGTGGGCAAGCAACATAACGACCAGCAAGGTGCGTCCGTTCATTTGAAATATCCTTAACACTCCGAGCACTGGAGGTATTTTCTCATCGGGCAATTCCCTTTGCAGGGTGATAGGCGTGCATTAAAGCATGTCTACCTCCTCGGGCTGCACACGGCAGATAGCCAAGTACCGGTCGTAAAAAAGCCCGCAACCGCGGGCTCTTCTCACATCAAATTTCGACTTACTTGAACAAACCACCGATGGCATTAATCGCATCCGCAGCCTTGTTCACGTTTTGCTGGTGTTGTGGGTTGGTATCCACCTGCGCCTGGGTGTTGTAGCGCGCGTTACTGCAGCTTTTATTGGTTTGCGTCAGGGCCGCCTGAAAGGCTGTCGCGCGCAAGGTATCGCCTTTGGCGTTGGCTGCATTGATGTTGGCCTGCAGATCGCGGATCTGCTGCTGGCAGGAGGCGTTGTTGGTATTAGTGTTGACGGTGTTGTTGCTGCTGCCACCCAGGGCGGAGGACAGCGCGCCCGTCAGGGCTGTCAGGTCGGCGGCGTGGGCGGGCAGGGTAAACAGGCTGAACAGGGCGGCGGCGGGTGCGAGTTGGGTAAGACGCATGGCAAACCTCAATGTTTGATTGCCTGCACACGTGTCAGCGCCCGAGCTGGCGCAGAGCAATATCCGTATAAAGTTGGGCGCTCGGGTGGAGGGAAATACTATTGGGGCAATTTTTGTGCTTCAACACTGGCGTTGCGGAAGTGTGAATGCCTTCACGTTGTTGGCGGGGCATGGCCTGGGCTGTCTACACCTCTAACCGCTCGGCACGCAGGTAAAACCAGACAAAGAAAAGCCCACGATGGGGGCGCGGGCTTAAAAGGTGTTCACTTAGGAGCTGAGTTCAGGCTAGGCGCGCCACTGTGAAAACCGCGTGAAATCCGCATGTGAATTATGTTTTTTGCACCCAGGCATCACGCTCAAGTACTGTGCTGCTTCCTTATCCAGCCTAAGTGACGGTGTGTTCATGCCAAATGAAGTGCGGCTTGTCGTGATGATCAATACCCAGCCCGGCAAGGGCTTGCAGCAGTTGGCAGCGTTTCAGGCGCTGGCACCTAAGGTGCGGGCCGAGCACGGGTGCCTGAACTATGATTTGCATCCCGTGGTGGGCAACCCCGACAGCTTTGTCCTCATCGAAAAATGGGCTTCAAAGGCTGCATTGGACGCCCACCATGTCGCCCCTCATATGGTGGAAGCGGCCCAACACAATCCGTCGTTTCGTGCGGGGCCTGCGACCGTCTTGCTGCTGGAGGACGCGGTATAAGGCCGCTTTCAGAGCCAGCGCTTTCAAGGTCTTTGAATAACCCGCGATACCCTTTAATCAAGGACGAACACTGTCACTGTGGCGAGCAGGCTTGCCCTGCGATGGGTGGCGAAGCCGCCCCAAATCAGGCGACTCGGTGAGCCAGTTACAGCGGGCTGGGGCTGCTGCGCAGCCCATCGCAGGGCAAGCCTGCTCGCCACGGGTTGCTTTTCTTCAGCTCGATTTCTGATTCGACTTGCTTGACTGCGTAGGGCATGGTTTCAAAGCGGCACCCGCCTTATCTTGCCGCTCAATGGCACCACTGTGTTGTAGGGCGTGGGGATTGGCCGCCCGGCCAGGCCCATGCCTTCGCTGATCAGCACGGCGTCCTGTACCACACATAAGTTGGACGGCGTATCCAGGCCGCGCACCAGCACTTCGACTTCCCGGGTGTGCAGGTTGCAACGCAGCAAACGCCCACTGAATCGGGTAAAACCGCCGTGCAGCGGCTCGCCGCTCCAGTCCGGCAGCAGCGGTTGTTGCAGGTGGCTGCACAGTTCCAGCACCAGCAGCCTGCCGCGCGAGCACAACGCTAGGCCCGTGGGCAATTGCAGGCCGCGTATCACCACTTCCATCTGCCCGGTGGCCGGGTGCACGCGGATCACTTGGCCGGCAAAGTCGGCAAAGTCGATGCCCTTGCGCGCCGGGTCGCCGTGCAGCTCGCCAGAGAACAGGCTGATCAACACTGCATCCGTCTGCGGTTCGTACACCAGGGTCACGGGCACGGCTTCCTGGCCCTGATCGAGTTCCGGCAGTTGCGCCAGCACCCGTTCGTCCCTGCCTTGTGTGAACTCCACCAGTTGATTGGTATCAGGTTTTACCGCCAGCCAGCTGCGGCGCGTGGGGTGGTAGCACAGTGCATTCAAATTGCCCCGGCTGTGGAACACCGGCTCAGGCGGGTTGTATTGCAGGTCGAGCAGTTGCGAGCCGCCGACATAATCGGTCAGGCTGGCCAGGCAACGCCCATCAACACAGGCGATGTCCGACACGCCCATGATTTCATCGCGCAGCATGCGCGCCTGCATGTTCATGCTGCGAAAGCCTTGGGCGATGACTTTGCCGGGCAAGTATTCACCAGGCCGCGCAGGGTCGGGTTGAAGTTGGCTGATGCGGCCGCTGAAGGGCTGGTCCGCCAGGCCGGAGCCGGCTTCGGCCAACAGCAGGCTGCCATCGTCTTGCAGGCACAGGCCGCGTGGGTTGAGCAGGCCGTCGGCGATCAGTGTAATGGGGTGCAGTGCCTCAATAGGCTGCGCCGGAATATGCAAGGTCATGGGGTGTGCTCCTATTGCGGCGGCTGCCATGGGCTGCCGGTGAGGTAGGCGCGCAGCAACGCACGCTGGGCCGGCGACATCGAGCGCACGACCGGCATGAACAGCGTGGTGCCTTTGTAGGCGTCCGAGGTGCGCGCCAAAATCGCGTTTTTGGCGCCCATGATCGCGTCGGGCTGGTTGAGCGGTACGTAGCGCGACATGGCGGGGAAGGCCAGGTAGTGAAAGCGCAACACGTTCGGGTAAACCTGTGCCCAGGTGATGGTGCTGCCCTTGGCTATACCGAAATCAGTCTGGGCGTATTTGCGCAAGTTGGTGAAGAAGGCGCCATCGTCCACGCCGTTGGCCGTGCAGGTCAGCGCGACAAAACCGGCCTGGCCGGCACTGCCGCTTTTGAGCGTGACCGGGAAGCTCACCATCTGTTGCCCGGCATTCACGGTCAGAGACGTGGGGAAGTTAAGGAAGTCAAAATACTGCTTTTGATCGTAAGCACCCGGCGCGCTGGCTGCGAGGCTCACCTTGGTGGCGTTGGGCACCGGTCCGCCCAAGTAGCTGACGCGGAGGGTGATGGTCAAACCAGTGGGGTAGTCCTCCAGGTACACATTGCGCTGGTCGGCATACACCCGGTACGTCGCTTCGGTGGCGTTGAGTTTTTTACCGTTCACTGCATTGGGGGCGGTGATGTTCAGCGCCGTGGTCCTCACGGCTTGCTGTTGGCTGGTATTCAGGGGCAGGTCAACGATACCGCCATACACGTAGTAATTGACCAGCGGGCTGGCGGTGGGATTGAGCGTCGTCAGCGGCGCGGCACCGGCGGCAATGGTCACCGGCCCGTAATTGGCATTCGGCCCGATGGGGCTGGTGATGTCATCGCGCACGGCGCGGAAGGTTTGCTTGGGGATGACGTTGACCATATCGAGGCTCAGCAAACCGTTGTTGCCCAGCGCCGCATAGGCGGCGTTGCCCGTGGCCTGGTTGACTATCTGGCGGCCCGGCTGGCAGCCCGGCAGTTCGCCGGCAAACGCCGGGGCCAGGGTGCCGATCACCCGGCCGATGCTCGGGTTCGGCGTGTATTTACCGGCGGCGTAATCAGCGTCCAACTGCGCCGTGGTCATCTGCGGGCACATCTCGAACATCACAAAACGCAAGACAATGCCCGTCGCCCCCGGCGCCTGGATGATCGCCTTGAGGCCGGCGCTGTTCTGGTTCCAGCTGACGATACTGCTCAGCGGGAAGGTCAACTGGAACGTGCCACTGGCATGGAACGAGCCCGGTGCGTCCATTTTTGCCGGGTCGAGCACGCGGCCGGTCACGTCGTAACTGCTGCACACCGCATTGTTGCGGATCAGCAACTGGATATTGTCGTTGCCACCAATTTGCAGGCCACCGACAAATATCTGCGTGGTGGTCGAGGCGCTGGGGTCCAGGTCCACCATCATCGGGCCGGAGACCGGGCCTTGGCCGGTCACGGGGTCTACCGAGCCGAGCAGATACACCGGCTGGCCAATCAGGTCGCCGGTGGTGCTGATGTTGCCCGGCACACCTTGGGAACTGATCAGGGCGTTCTGCATGTCCACCACATGCTGGCCATAGTGGTTCCAGCCGCCGGCGGTGTAGTAGTTGCCGGCCGGCGCGTTGATCATGTTGTTCAGTTGGTCATCGGTATAAGACTGCGCACCCGGCGCCAGGGTCGAGGTGGTCAGGTCAAACAGCGGCCAGTTCGGGTTGCCATTGAACGGGATGGTCGGCGAGTTGTTCGGCAAGCTCACGTCGGTGCGGATGCCGCCCCAGAAATTCAGTCGTGGTCCATTGAGGATGCTCATGGTCTATTCCTTGTCCGTGGCGTGTGGGGTGACGGGAGGGTTGGCAAATTTGAACAGGTACGAGAAGTCAGACTTGAACGGGCTCTTCACCGGCGTGGCCATGGAATGGCAATTCATGCAGCTGCTGTTGGGCTGGATATAACTCTCCATGGTCACGTTGGCCGACAGCGCCGGTGTCGGCTGGCCCAGTGGGTTGCTCGGGTTGTTGGGCATCAGCGGGCGCTGGGTGGTGATCAGCTGGTAGTACTTCAAGACGCTGCGTTGCAGGCCGGGGTTGGCTTGGTAATTGGCATTCACCCAGCCTGTGGCGTCGGCAATCGGCGTTACGCGGTTAAGCGGGTTCGGCGTCTTGAACGTGGTGCCGGGCTTGGGCACACAGACCAGTTGCGTGCCCTGGGTCTGCCAGTTGCACGGCGACTGGTTGAGCGTGGCGGCCGGGGCCAACGGGGTGTAGTAGGAATACGCCGTACCGGACACCGGCTGATCGACCCACTGGCCATTGACCTTGGCCTTGGGCGGCACGTTTTCGATCTGCTCGAAGGTCGACCAGATCCACTGCGGGTAGCCATTGACCTTGGTAATGATATGCAGGCCCACCAGCCCCAGATACGCCTCGGTCACCCCGGTGCGTTGGCCCTGGCTGTTGAAGGTGGCCACGCGCGCAATCTGCGTCAGGTAATGGCTGGCATTGTCCCTGGGTGTGAGGATGCGCCAGCTCGATTTGATTTCGATCACCCCATTGGGGAAGCTGATGTTATTGGCTTTGGACACCACATTCGCGTTGTAGAAGCGGTTGCCGACAATGTAGTTATAGGACGCCTGGTTGGCCGAGATATCGTAGTAGGTCGGGTTGCCCGCCTGGTCGATCAGCCAGCCACCGACCGCCTGGTCGATGGAGTTGACCAGCGAACTGTTCTTCAACGCAGCGATATTAATGATGCCCAGGCTGCGGGCCGTCAGCGGGCTGTTCCACGGCCCAGGGTTGGCGGCGCCCGGCAGGAAGATCTCACTGACGGTCTTGTAGGTCTGCCACACGGTGTAGCCAGAATCCCCAGGCTGTTTGTTGCAGTTGGGCGTGCCACGCTGCCCGTCCTGGGCCGGCCAGTTCAGGGCGACGAACATCTGCCAGCTGTATTGATCGAACTGGTCCTGCGGCGCATTGGCGGCGGGGGCGCTGGTGGGTGGCTGGCAGTTGAGCTGCGTGGCCAGCGTCGACGGCTGCGGTGCTTCGCGCGCCAGGGCCGGCAGGCTGACCAGCCCCAGCAGCATCACACTCAGTAGTGTTTTCATGATGATCTTCCTCAAGGCTTACGCTGCATCAACTGGTTCCATTGCGCCTTATGGCCGTTGCTCTGGGAGGCCGGCGGCTCGAACAGCTGGCAAGGCGGCGGGTTGGACGGGCACATCGCAGCCACTTGGTCCCAGGTCTGCCTGGGGTCGGGTTTGGCGATACGGAAGTTGGTGTAGTTCTGGCTCACGATCGGCGCATTGGCCACGCTGGTGTCCCCGGAAAAGAAGAACGACTGCGGCGAACGGTAGGGTGGTGAGCCTGTCTGGCGCTTGTTGAAGGCATAACCAAACAGGATCGGCCCCGACGGTGATTGCAGGTCCAGGGCATAGGCCTGCACGCTGGCGTTGAGGTTTTTGCTGCGCTCGGCGCTGTAGGGCAGGTGCTCGATAAAGTCCTGGCGCGGTGGGTGGTTCATCGGCGAAAACATGCAGCAGGCCGGCATGTCTTTCGGGCGGTCCTGCGGGTAAGTCAAAAAGTACGCCTTGTTGCCCAGGGACACGAACGAGCAGGTGTAGTTGTTGTTCTTGATCGGGAAGATCGGCAGGCAGTACTTCTCGTAGTGCTCCATCATCGCGCCGAAGCCGTCGCCATCCGGCGGGATATACGTGGTGTCGTAGTAGCTCGTCCCGCGCGAGACCGTGTAGTCGGCAGGTGTGAGGGTCGAGGGTGGATTGCTATAGGGCGGCGGGTTTTTCGCGTAGTTGTTCATGACCCGGTACATCGTCCAGTCGCTGATCCATTGCGCCGGAAAAAACGGATCGGACGGCTCGCCTGGCGCGCGTTTGGCGATGCAGTTGCCGTTCTGCGCGTTGCACCCTTCGCTGTTGTGTACACCATTGGTAAAGTACACGGCGCCGCTGTCGTCGGCGGCAAACGCGGCGGGGCTGAGCAGCACAAACAGCAGCAACAGTCGGCTCAAAAGGCTGGTGTTCATAGGACACTCCTGTGGGGGGCCGGGCAGCCGTCAGGCCACCCGGCGCTCCTGCGTGTGGCTTAGTGGTAGTCGCTCATGCTCAATTGCACGGGCGGGTAGTTGCGTTTCACCAAGGCTTGCGCCCACAACTCCAGTACGGCTCGACGGCTTTGCGGCATGTCTCGCGTAATGGGCATCGCCAGGGTGCTTTCTTCCTGATAGGGCTTGCTGATCAACACAATCAGTTGGTCCACCGCGCCCTCAATGCGCGACAAGGAGTTGAGCGGCATGAACTTGCTCATGATCGGGTACAGGTAATAAAACGGCTGCAGGATGAAGGGGTAGATGAAGGTCTCCCAGATCAGCTGGCCGGCGTTTTCGCGTTGATAAATCAGGTTCCAGGCGTTGACGAAGTTCTGCTGCAACTGCGGTTCCAGCGGCAGCACCCGCAGCGGCGCGAGGAAGTCGGTGAAGGCCGTGGGCAGCGGGAAGCTGAACGGGATCGCCGGTGCCTGCTGACCTTCCTGCACAAAGAAACGCAAGGTCGGAAAACCCGGCGCCTGGGCGGTGACGGTCAGGTTGGCGATGCCGTTGGCGTCGGTCTGGATCTTCGCCAGGCTGTATTGCACCGTATTGTTGAGCGGGTCTTGCAAGGTGCCTTGCATGGCGATCGGGTTGGCGAACGTGAGCGTCGGGCTTAAGGCCACTGCCGCAGGTGTCGGTAAAAATTCCTGGTAGGTCACCGGCGTCATTTGATCGGCTGACACCGCCAGCCGCGTGGCCATCAATTGGCGACCGGTGCCCTCGGTTACGTGGCTGCGCAGCGTGGTTGCGCCTTGAAATTGCGGCCAATTGGCGCTGTTATTCGCCGGGTTGGCCGGGTCGTTGTTGAACAGCGTGAAGTTCGCCGCGTTGCTGAAGGCCAGGTAGTAGTCGGTGGTACACAGCATGTAGGCATTGCCGTATTCGGCCACCCACAACGTGGTGCCGGCAGGCGCGGGCAGGCCGTCGTATTGCACCATAACCTGCAGGGTTTTGGTGTCGCCCACGTCGATAAAGCTCGCGCTCTCGACGACTTCGGCGGTCCACATCTGCTGGGTCGCGGCGATCACGGGCGTGGTGCCGGGCTGTTGCAGTTCCAGGGTGCCGGTTTGCAGGAGTGCCTGGGCGTCCACGCCCAGCGGCAGGTCGAGGATGCCCGAGCGTTTGTCGAAGGCCGCCTGTTGATAATCGTCATAACCAAAACTGGCCAGCGGGCTGAATTGCGTGCCCTGGCGGATGCCGATCTGGTAATTGCCGGCCTGGAATTTGGCCGCGACCGGGATGTCGGCCGTCTTGTCGATCGGGTAGAACGGGAAGGCATTGCCCAGGTCCAGCGACAGGGTGTTGTCGTGGGCCTGCGCCGAGATCACCCCGAGCTGCGCCTGGGTGGCCGTGCCCGGCGAGGTCTTGTAGATGGGCACTGCACCGGCCGGTACCAGGCGCCGGCCGGCGGGGGCGGTGGGGAACTCATCGTCGAGCCACAGGCCCAGGGTGCCGACCGTGCGGCTATAGGCCGGGTTGAAGAAGATATCGCCGACGTTATCCAGCCCCTGTTGGTACATGGCCTGCACCTGGGCCTGGGCCGCCGCGCTGGAGGAGTGGGTGTCGATCGGCGGGTAGTTGTTGAGGATGCCGTTCTTGTCGTAGCACGTCAGGTAGGTCGAAAAACGGAACATCAAGCCCTTGGCATTTTGCTGCGCCATCTGGGTCTGCAGGTTTTGCAGCAAGGCGGAATTGCCGATCACCCATTCCAGGTTCTCTTTGGGGAAACAGGTTTGCCAGGTGGTGGTCACGTAGGCCAGGCCACCGAGGTTGGCCCAGTTGAAGTTGAGGAAACGGTCGAGCATGCGGAACTGGCGATTGAGCGTCAGGCCGCACTCGGCGTTGCCCAGCACCAGCTTGTCGAAGTACAGCGCGGTAAAAGTGTTCTGCCAGGGGCTCACGTCGACAAAGCGCGCCGGCGAGCTGGGGGCACCGCCGAAGGGGTTGCCGAGCAACTGGAAGCTCTGGTTGATCAGCGGGTCCTGGTCCACATAGCCACCGCCGGGTAACTCGCCGCCGGTGATCACCGACTGGGTCTGGTTGTAGCTCACGGTGCCGCAGGCATTGTCGCCGAACAGGTTCCACTCGCCAGGGATCATCGGCGTGGTCAACTGCCCGGCATTGCCTGGCACCTGCATCACGTAGTCGGGCACGCTGGCGGGCGGCAGCGGGGCGATGGTCCAGGGCAGCAAGGTGCTGGCGGCATTCAGTGGCGTGATGTCGAAGGCCTTCAAGAACGGCCAGTTCATCTGCATTTTTACCGCATCGTACAGCGGGTACATGTCGTTGTTGTTGGCCGTCGGCGGGTTCCAGAACATATGGCCGCCCAGGTAGATACGCGGGAAATTCAAGACGCTCATGTGAGGCTCCTTAACGTTGCCACTGGGCGCGTTTGAGCGACCAGACAAAGTCCAGTTTGTGGTAGCCGACAAAGTCGGAGGCGGGCAACGGCGCGGTGGGGTAGACGATGCCGCCGTCTTTGTTCAAGGCGAAATTGAAGTAGCCCTGCTTGGGCGAATAGGCCGCGGTGCCATGGCAGGCAAAGCATGAAGATTCACTTTGGAACGCCGATTCCAGCTGGGAGTTGGCCAGTAACGTTGGCGTGGTGTTGGATTGCACGCCGATCAGCTCGTACTGCGCCAACGCCGGGTATTGAGCCTGGAAGGTGGCGTTCACCGGCTGCGCCGCCGCTGTTGGCCCGGTGCTGTTGGTCATCGGCGCAGCGGGTGCGGCGTTGGTCACCGTGTACTGGCTGTTGTTACGGTTTTCGAAGGTGGTCCACACCCAATCGGGGTTCAGCTTGTTGATCACATGCAAGCCGCTCAGCGCCGCATAGCCAACCTGATACTGCTTGCCCTGCTGGTAGTAGGCCTGGGCAATGTAGTAACCCTGGCTGGCCAGTTGTTGCTGGTAGGCCGTGTCGTTACCGATCCACAGCCACGCGGCTTTCAGCTCCCAGGCGGTGGAGGGGAAGTTCAGGTCGCTGGTGAGTGCGGCCTGGCCGTTCACGTTGTAGACCTTCTGCTGCACGATGTACTCGAACGTGTCCTGGCCCATCAGCAGTTGGAAGCGCACCGGCTGGCCTTTCTCGGCTGCCGGCACCTGGCCGCCCATTTGCAGGATGAGCCCGTCCACCTGTTGCGTGGCGTTGAGGTTATGCAAGATTCGGTTGGGGTTCATGCCCATCGCCTGGGCCTGGCTCAGCACGGCGGCGGGTGGCGGCACGCTTTGGCCATACGGCAGCGGTTGGGCGCCGTTAGGCAGGTAGACCTGGTCCGACGGTTTGAGGGTTTCCCAGACCCGGTCAGGGCTTTGTGGGCCGGCAGGCTGGTTCAGGCAGGCAAACCAGTTCCAGGCGAGGGTCTCGGGGCCTTGGGTGAAGGCGGCCCGGGTGGCGTCGAGATTGCCTCCAAACTGCAGAAAGTTGCTGCAATCGAAGGGGGTGGTGTCCTGTGCCTGGGCCAATCCGGCCAGTGCGCTCAGGACCGTTATAGATAAGGCTCGCCGCATGAAAGCTCCTTGGCATTCGCCAGTTCGAGGTGAGGGCGCCCCAGGAAGTGCTCCAGGAGCAGTTGCTTGACTGCCGTCGCCGCCAGTTGCTGCGGCAACGCCAGGTCGCAATTGGTGATCAGCAGCGGGCCGGTCTGCGCACTGCTGGGCAGACGACCATGGCTGCCACGGACTAACCCTGTGTCCAGTGGGATCAGGTCCATGTAGTAGCGAAAACCGAGCTTTTTTTGCAGCAGGCGGCGCGCCACTTTGAGCTTGGGCAAGCGAATGGCCGGGTCGATAAACAACTCGACCGGGTCGTAGCCGGGCTTGCGGTGAATGTCCACGGTGCGCGCAAAATCCGGCGCTTTGCGTTCGTCCAGCCAGTAGTAGTAATCGAACCAGAACCCGGCGGCGGCCACGGCCACCAGCTCGCCGCTGCGTGGATGGTCGAGCTGCCAAACGCGTTGTTCGGCTTTGTCCAGCACCTGCTCGATGCCGGGCTGGCGCTGCAACAGGGCTTTGACGCGCGGGATGTCTTGCGCGTGCTTTACGTAGACATGCGCGACCTGATGGTCCGCCACCGCAAACGCCGCGCTGGCGCCGGGGTCGAGCAGTTCCCAGCTCAAGGATTGGCGCACCTGCAACAGGCCTTCGGCGCGCAGCACGCGGTTGATCGACACCGACTGCGCGACGGCTTCGATGCCGTACTCAGACAGCAGCATCACCGCCGCACCCTGGGCCTCGGCGAAGGCCAGCAAACGCCCGACTTCGTGGTCGATGGCGCGCACTTCATCAGCAATCGACGGGTGCTCAGGCCCCACGCGCTGCAAGCTGTAATCAAGGTGCGGCAGGTAGATCAATTGCAGGTGCGGCCGGCTGATCTGGAACTCGGCCATGGCGCAATCGACAATCCAGCGGCTCGACGCGATGCCCGCCGCCGGCCCCCAAAAACCATGGAACGGGAACTCGCCAATCTGCGCCTCGATCTGCTCATGCAAACCGGGCGGCGACGAATACAGGCCAAATTGCTTGCGCCCATCGGCCGGGTAATGCGGGCGCGGTGTGATGGAGGCGTCCACATCGGCGTACATGTTGTACCACCAGAACAACTGGCTGCAGCGAAAGCCCGGCATTTCACGCTTGAGGGTGTGCCAGACCTTTTCGCCCTGGATCAGCGCATTGGGTTGCAGCCAGAAACGCACTTCGGCCTGGTCGCGAAAGTACCAGCCATTGCCGACGATCCCATGCTGCGACGGCGGCGCGCCGGTGAGGATCGAGGCCTGCACCGTGGACGTCACGGCAGGGAACACCGGTTGCAGGCTGGCCATCTTGGCGGTCTTGAGCAGCGCGTTGATCTGCGGCGTCGCCTCGCCCAGCAGCGACGGCGTCAGCCCGACCACATTGATCAGCAGCAGCGGTTGCTCAGAGCGCATCGGCATACGCCTCCTGCATCAGGGTTTGCAGCAGGTTGCGCTGGCGCAATTGGCTCTCGACCCAACGCAGCTCGGCGGCGATGCCTTCCAGCTGCGCCTGTTGCGTGGTGGGCCGCAGTTGCGCGGGCAACACGCCCCAGCTGTAGGTTTCCACCTCCAGCACCGGGCGGAACTCCGTGTGGGCGGCCAGGTAGTCGAAGGTCTGGGCCAGGGCCGCCTGGCTGCCGCGCAGTTCGGGCAACAGCAAGTGTTCGCTGAACAGCGGGATATGGAAGTGAATGCGCAGTTCGTTGAACCCGGTGCAACCTTGCAATGCCGCCGGCAGATCGGCCCATGCCACGCGACGGCCCTGTGCATCGAGTGCCTTGACCTGGTGCAGGTAGGTGGCTTCGGCAAAGCTTGCGAGGGTGTCGAGCACGGCTTCGCGCCGAACGGCATCGTCGGGCGGCAAGTGGCAGATCATCGCATTGGACAGCTGGACCTTGCCCACCGGCACGCCGGCGGCACGCAGCCGTTCCAGGGATTGATAACAATCCTCGAACATCACCGCTTGGTGGCACACATCAAAACACAGCGCCAGGTAGGCATGGTTCGGGTCCATGGCCTGCCGGTGCTGGAAGAATGCGAGGGTCTGCTCGGTATTTTCCAGCACACAGTCGGGCTCCATCTCCAGGCAGAACACAATTTTCTTGCCGGTTTTGTGGTGCAGCGTGGCAAGTGCGGCTGTGAGTTGGCTGAGGTGTTCATCGGCGCGCAGTTGCCGCGCTTTGCTCCAGGTTGCGGCATAGCCCAGCGGCACCGTGGAAATTACCCCTTGGCGGCAATCGTCGGGCAGGGCGTGGGCAAGGATGCGCGCCAGGTCCAGGCTGTAAGCCAGCCGTTGCGGGTCGGCCCAACTGGGCAAATACACCTCGGCCTTCACCGCGCCCTGGTGGAAGTCGCCATAGGGAAAACCGTTCAGTGAGGTCAGGCGCACGCCGCTTTGCTTGAGTAACTGCACAAACTGCGTGCGCGCCGGGGCGTGCTGTAATTGCGCCGCCGCCTGGGCGCAGATCCACAGGCCGCTGTCTTGTTGGGCCAGCCCGCGCAAGGTGCGCACGCCCTGAAAATGCTCGGTGATGGAGGCGCGCAGCCCGGCCAGGTCGCGTGCCGGGTGTACATTGCTGCAATAGCCGATCTGGCTGGCCGCCCAGCCCTTGGCGGCGCTCATTTGACCACCGGGTCCTGGCCACGCAGGGCCGAGTTTTCTTGCCATTGCTTGCGTTGGTCGATGGGCAGCGGCGTGCTCACCAGGGCCTTGTCGAGTTGGCCGCTCTGGGCAAAAAAGTCCACCGGGTTATGGAACAGCACCTGTTCCACCTGGGCTGCACTGAACCCGGCCGCGAGCATCGCCTGGCCGGTCTTGGGCACCTTGAGCGGGTCGCTGATGCCCCAGTCCGCCGCGCTGTTGACCACCATTTTTTCGGTGCCGTATTCCTGCAGCAACGCGACCATGCGCTGCTCCGACATCTTGGTGTTGGGGTAGATCGAATGGCCGCGCCAGCACTCGCTGTCGAGCACCAGCGGCAAGGTCAGTTCGTTGAGGTGGTCGATGATCACCAGGTGTTCGGCAATCCCCACTTCGCGGATGACGGCGAGGGTGCGTTTGGTGCCGCCGATCTTGTCACGGTGCGGCGTGTGCACCAGCACCGGCAGGTTGAATTGCTTGGCCAGTTCCAGTTGCGCGGCGAGGAAGCGGTCCTCTTCGGGAGTGATGTCGTCGTAGCCGATTTCACCCACCGCCACCACGCCATCCTTGACCAGGTAACGCGGCAGAATCTCCAGCACTTCATTGGCAATCGACAGGTCATTGGCCTCCTTGGGGTTCAGGCCGATGGTGCAGAAGTGGTGGATGCCGAACATGCTCGCGCGAAAGCGTTCCCAACCCAGCAGCGTGTCGAAATAGTCGACGAAACTGCCCAGGCTGGTGCGCGCCTGGCCTTGCCAGAATGCCGGTTCAATCACCCCGGTGATGCCGGCGGCGGCCATGTTCTGGTAGTCGTCGGTGGTGCGGCTGACCATATGGATATGCGGATCGAAGTACTTGAGCATGGTGAATCCTCGTCAAGGGAAGGCGATGTGCATCAGTTCAGGTAGGCGTGCCATTCGGGCGGCAGGCGCAGGCCGCGCAAGCGCTGTAGTTGCGCCGGGCTGAGCAGGTCAAAGGCGATCGCTTTGGGTAAGCCTGGGGACACGGTGCGTGAGGCCGCGAGCTGTTCGTCGAGCAGGTCGAGGGCGAGCTGGTTGAGGGTCACGCTGTGGTGTTGCGCCAGGTTCACCAGGCGCCCGATGTCGAGGCCCATGCCGAGCGCCTTGAGCACCAGTTGGTGAAAGGCGCGTTCCGGGTAATGACGTGACGGGTAAGCGGTGTCGAGGGCGAGGGCAGCAAATACCTGGGGGTTACTGGTGCGCCCAGCCTGCAACGCCAGTTCCAGGCACATCCCGTCGCGGTCGAGCCAGTCGAGGGCGCTGAGCAGGGCGATTTTTTCCTGGTCATCGCCCCACAGGAACAGTTGGCGCAGCAGCGGCAGGTGATCGTCTGCCGGCGTGTGTTCCAGCGCCTTGGCCACCACCAGTGCCCGGGCTGGCGCGACAACGGCGGCAGGCAACTGGCGTTTGCACTGGCCGCACAGCAGCGCCGCCGTGGAAGCATGCGGTTGTTCTTCAAGCTTTGCATGTGCCTGCAACCACCAATGCAGCTGCGTGGCATCCAGCCGTTGGGTGAGGCTCAAGCGAAGGTCGGCGAGGTTATCCGGGCGCATGTTCATGTCGGCTTGATCCAACGCTGAAAGTGGGGAAGCAGGAAAAACACCAGCACACACACCAGGCTGCCCAATGGCTGATTGGCCACCGCCAGCACCAGTGCATCGAACAACGGCAGCGCGGCCAAACCTGCGCCGATAAACGCGCGCACCTGGCGCTGTTGCGGGTGGGCCAGGTGTTTCCAGTAATGCCAGCCCAACCAGCCCAGCCACAGCAGCAATACCGGCCAGAACCACAGGTTGTTGGAGTAGAGCGCCAGGGCCAGCGGGCTGAGCATCAACAGTAGCGGCAGGCGGCTGATCAGTTGGTTGCGGTGCTCCTGGCGGGCCAGGTAGGTCAGGCCGCTGATGTACACGCCAAGCAGAATCGCGCACAGCCAAATCGGCTCCGGCGGCACCGCCAGGCTGGCGGCGGCGGTGAGGTACAGCGCCGAGCGGCAGGCGCCCATCAGCCACACGCTGTGCGCATATTTTTTGTGCAGCAGGTTGTAGCCGAAGATGCAGCCCACCAGCAGCACCACGCCGCCGAGCAACCAATGCGGCGTGTCGATCAAGCGGCTCAGGCCCAGCACCGCCGCTGCCGCGAGTACCAGCAGCAAGGTTGTGGCCAGGCCGACTTGTTGACGGCTGGCAAGTCCCAGGGTAATGGGGCGCGGGTTGTGGTGTTGTTCGTCCCAGTCGGCATCCAGCAGGTCATTCAAGAACATGCCGGCCAGGTACAGCAGCGACAAGGTGGTCAACAGCAGCACCCACACCAGCGAGGAGGGCGGCGCCAAGGCCCCGGCACTGCTGGCGAGCAGGGCGGCGGCCAGGGTGTTGGTCCACACCGTCGGCAGGTTGGACACGCGGCCGAGGGTCATCCAGGTTTTCATCGGGCTCATCGCGCGTAGCCCTCGGTGGCCGCCAGTGCCGGGCTGCTGTGGGCCGCCAGCCGTTGCAGCGCCGTTTGCATTTTTGCGCTGTCGATTGCATGCAGGTCCACCGATTGGCCGATGCAGGTGAGCATGGGGATCGACAGTTGCCCGCCCAAGTGCTGGCGAAACTCCTCCAGGCCGAGCAACAGCGGTGAGCGGCCCTGGGCATCGGTCACACTCAATTCCGGCGGGCACAGGTTGAAGCCCAGCGTGTGCAGCAGGCTCATCACCCGCTCAGTTTCGGAATCGCTCAACAGGCCCAGTGCGTTCGCGTAAAGCCCATCCAGGGCCATGCCCACTGCGACGGCTTCACCATGGCGCAGCCGGTGGTGGCTAAGGTTTTCCAGTTTGTGCGCGGCCCAATGCCCATAATCCAGCGGGCGGCCGTTACCGCGCTCGAACGGGTCACCGGCGCCGGTGATATGCCCCAGGTGCAGCTCGGCGCAACGGCGAATCGCGTAGCGGCTGGCCGCGTGGTCGAAGTGGGCGAGGGCGCTGGCATTGGCTTCCATCCACTCGAAGAACGCGGCGTCCTTGATCAGCGCCACTTTCACTGCTTCGGCCAGCCCGGCGATCTGGTCGCGGCGGGTGAGGCTGGTGAGCAACTGGAAGTCGTTGATCACGGCGGTGGCGGGGTAGAACGCGCCGAGCAGGTTCTTCTGGCCAAAGGCATTGATGCCGTTTTTGACGCCGATACCGGCATCGTTCTGGGCCAGCACTGTGCTGGGGATGCGGATCAGCCGGATGCCCCGGTGGAAGGTCGCGCAGGCGTAACCCACCGCATCCAGCACCGCGCCGCCGCCCAGGGCGAGCACGTAGCAATGCCGGTCCAGGCCGTGTTGCAGCATGTCGCTGTAGAGCTGCTGCAACACCTCTGAGGTTTTACTCAATTCACCGGCCGGTACGGCGATGGGCGCGGCGAGCAACTGCAGATCGGCATGGGCCGCGAAGTAGGCGTCGATCTGGTCGCGCAACGCGGGGGCGCTGTGCAGCAGTTGCTCATCGGCGAACACCATCACCGTGACGGGTGCACTGTGCTGGGTGATGAGTTGGTGGTGCAGGCACGGGTTGAGTGGGTCGAACAGGTGGTCGGTGAAGATCACTGGGTAGTCGTAAGTCACCTCGAACCGCCCGCGCAAAGGCTGGTCGACTTTGGGCTTGCGCTTGAGCAAGCTGTAGATCGCCACAAACGCCAGCGGCAACACCATGCTGGCCAGCACCGTGACCAGCAATGAATTCTGCTCGATCAGGAAGGTGCCGATGGCCGTGTAGGCCAGCGCCAGGCCGGCATTGGCCAAAGTGGTGATCAGCAAAAAGGCCCGCAGCGGGTAGCGCTGCATCCCGGCGGCCACCACCGAGGTTTCCGCCAGCACCGGTACACCGCGCAGGCAAATCAACGACAGCGTGCCCAAGCGGTACGCCAACTGCCCGGGCGAGCGCTGATGCAAGCCAAGGCGGCCGGACAGCAAACGAAAATAACCGGCGCCCAACGCATACCCCAAGCCTGCACCCAGGCACAGACCGATAAAAATCACCAGGTAACCGCCAACGCTGCCGAGCATGGCCACCGCCAGCAACGCCACCATGCTCGACGGCACCGGCAGCACCACGTCCAGCGCGAGCAGGGCGACCAGCAGCAGGGCCAGGTTGAACGCCTGGGCAGGCGAGGACGGTTGGTACAGGTTGAGGTGAATCAGGAAGTCTTGGATCTGTTGTTCAAACAACAGAAAGCTGGCAATCACCAGCGCAGAAAAGCACACCAATGACAGCCAAAAATGTTCGGCTGGCGCCTTTTTCGAGCATGCACGATACCACCGGCTGCGCTTCATCAAAGCATCCCTTTTGAGTATTGAGACTTAAGTTCCGTGTCTGTGTTTGCGCCGTTTTTAGAACAATAAAACCCCTCACCTGGCTGGCAGGTTTTGTGCGTAATGGCTGATGGCTTTCACGGTATTCATGAACGTAGCCGGTTGTGGTTGTTTTGCAAGTTTGTGCGGGCGGGAGTTTGAAAAGGGCGCTTGAGTGGAGCAGGAGTGGCGATGATTATTCAATATTTACAATTAGTTGTATGGCTTTTTTGTCTGCGTCAAGAAGCTGTTGGTGAGGGGCTTTGAAAGTAACAAGTGGATTACATAACGGTGGGGTTTGTTTGGTTAATTATTGCGGCTGGCTATAACAAGTTTATGCGCGCGTAGTTGTCGAGAACTATTCCGTTTAGTGGGTGCGACGATGGTCAATTGTGGGAGCTGGCTTGCCTGCGATAGCGGTGTATAAGTTAGAAAATCAGGTACAGATATACCGCCATCGCAGCGATGCGGCGACCCGACAAGCCAGCTCCCACATTTTTGACCGTGTTTAAGCCATTGCTTTTGCAGGCTTCAGGCACTCGATAGAGCGATCCACCGTGGTGCGGGCCAGCTCGAGCAAATGCCACACCGCCAGAATCTTCGCCCGTACGGGGCTGGCGAGCATTTCACTGCAATTGAGCGTGGTGGCCGAAGCGCTGTCGAGCAGGCTGGCGGTGTAGAGCAGGGCGTCTTCAAAGCTCAGGTCTTCGATCACGCTGTGAACGCCGGGGGTGGGCAGGTAATGGTCGAGGGCGCGGTTGAAGGCGGCGCGGTCTTTGGCGCAATTGCGGGGTGGGTCGGGGACGACTTTTTTCATGGTGTAACTCCTATTGAACCAGAGAGCTATCACCAACGCTGCTAAACGAGGGTGGTAGCTGTACGCGGGTTAGCAGACCGGTCAATAGGAAAACCAGCGCACCCGAAGGTGCCCCACGCACAGCCACCATAAACGCAGCGGTGAACCGTGTACCTATTGAAGTCAGGCTGCTAAACCCGATCACTGATGAGCAGTGACGGATCGCAGACTAGCCATCGATTCCAACAGGCACAAGGCGGCAGGGATTGTCTAGGAAACGTCCTGCAATTAAAAGCGACGCGCCTTGCTGGCCCTTTACAAACCATGTCGAAAGGCCACTGACTGATCAGCCACACGGAGCAGCAGCCACACGATCCAATGTGGGAGCTGGCTTGCCTGCGATAGCGGTATATCTGCACCTAATTTTCTGTCTGATACACCGCTATCGCAGGCAAGCCAGCTCCCACATTTTTGACCGTGTTTAAGCCATTGCTTTTGCAGGTTTCAGGCACTCGATAGAGCGATCCACCGTGGTGCGGGCAAGCTCCAGCAAATGCCACACCGCCAGAATCTTCGCCCGTTCGGGGCTGGCGAGCATTTCACTGCCATTGAGTGTGGTGGCCGACCCTTATGAGGTGCTCTCTCGGTTGATCAGGCTATTCGCTAATTCGATATACCTATTTTGGGCCTCACGTTGTGACGTACCTTTTAGTTTGTTCCAAGCTTCCCATTTAGCTTTTCCTGCAAAATCAGTGAAGCCAGGCCTTGCAGAGTTATTGTCACCCTGTGTGGATTGTTTGTGTAACCCATACAGTTCAAGAAGTTCATCGTCGGCTGGTCGTTTTGATAACCGTGTGACCGCTTCCACTGCTGAGTCGAAATCTGCAATGCTCATGGTGCCTCCAAGGTATTAAACCGGGTTAGGTGTGCGCTACAAATAGTAAGTGCCAGGCATAAACAATACGCCTGGTATAATTCACAGTTATCAATACCTGTTGGCTATAAGCGCCACGCTTAATGGCGCTGATTTATTCGCACAACCTCGCCTCATCCCACAAACCGAAACCCACTCGACAGTTTCTCCTTCAGGTACCCCACCAACGCACTCACCGACTTCGGCACATGGGGCGAATACGGGCGGATCAAGTAAATCTCATCGGCAAACGCGCCCTTGAGTGTCCAGCCCTTGAGCACTTGCACCAACGTGCCGCTGGCCAGCGCCGCCTGTGCGCTGAAGTCCGGGAGCAGGGCGATGCCCAGGTGGTTGAGCGCCGAGTCGCGCAGGGCTTCGCTGTTGTTGGTGGAAAAACTGCCGGCGATGGGCACGGTGACGCGTTCGACTTTTTTGCCGCCGCGCTCGAATGTCCAGGCCGGCTGGTCGGCGCCGCGTGGGTAGTAGAGGCAGTTGTGGGCACTGAGGTCGTTGGGCTCGCGGGGTTCGCCGTGGCGCTGCAGGTAGTCCTGGGTGGCGACCAGCACCGAGCCGGTGTCGCACAACTTCCAGGCCACGTGGGTTTCTGGCACCTGGAAACCGTGGCGCACCGCCAGGTCGTAACCTTCGGCTGTCAGTGAACTCAGGGCATCCGACACGTCCAGTTGAATACGCACTTGCGGGTATTGCTGCAGGAATTCCGACAGATGCGGCACCAACTGCTGCCGGGCAAACGCCACCGGCGCGGTGAGGCGCACCAGCCCGCGAATCTCTCCGGCCGAGTCGCGCACCGACGAGAAACTGCGGGCGATATGTTCGTAGGCGCTGCGCACTTCGCGGGTCAACGACAGCCCCGCATCGGTAAGCCGCACACTGCGCGTGGTGCGGGTGACCAGGCGGGTGCCGGTGGCCTTTTCCAGGTCCGAGATGCGCTGGCTGACGGCCGACTTGCTCACCCCCAGACGCGCTGCGGCGGCGGTGTAGGTGCCTTGCTCTTCGAGCACCGACAACCAGTGAATATGGGTCCACAGCCCTTCGATCTCGGATTTTTCCATGGTTCTATTGTTCGCTCACAAGGACAATAAGTTCAGGATTCTGCTCTGGTTTGGAACAAACTGAAAGCCTATCGTGTGCCTCAACGCTACCCACCTGGGATCACCTGCCATGACCAGTACGATCGAGCACTACATCAACGACCAACGCGTGAGCCGCGATGATCGCTATCAGGACGTCTACAACCCAGCCACCGGCGAAATCACCGGCCGCGTGGCGCTGGCCAGCCGCCAGACCGTCGGTGAAGCCGTCGCCGCTGCCCAGGCCGCGTTTGCCAGTTGGGCCGACACGCCGCCGATCCGCCGCGCTCGCGTTTTGTTCGAGTACCTGCACCTGCTGCGTGAACGCAAGGACGACCTGGCGCGCATCATCGTCGCCGAGCACGGCAAAGTCTTTACCGATGCCCAGGGTGAAGTTGACCGTGGCATCGATATTCTGGAATTCGCCTGCGGCATTCCCAACCTGCTCAAGGGCGAGCATTCCGACCAGGTTTCCCGTGGTATGGACAACTGGACGATGCGCCAGCCGCTGGGCGTGGTTGCCGGCGTCACGCCGTTCAACTTCCCGGTGATGGTGCCGATGTGGATGTACCCGATCGCCATTGCGGCCGGCAACACCTTTATCCTCAAGCCAAGCCCGACCGACCCGAGCGCCTCGCTGTTCATGGCCGAACTGCTGCGTGAAGCCGGCCTGCCCAAAGGCGTGTTCAACGTGGTGCAGGGCGACAAGGAATCGGTGGATGCACTGCTCGAACACCCGGACGTCAAGGCCATGAGCTTTGTCGGCTCCACGCCGATTGCGCAATACATCTACGAAACCGGCGCGCGCAACGGCAAGCGCGTACAAGGCCTGGGCGGCGCGAAAAACCACATGGTGGTGATGCCCGACGCCGACATCGAAAAAACCGTGGATGCGCTGATGGGCGCCGCCTACGGCAGTGCCGGCGAGCGCTGCATGGCGATTTCCGTCGCCGTGTTGGTAGGCGATGTGGGTGACAAAGTCATCGCTTGCTTGACCGAGCGTGCCAAGCAATTGCGCATCACCGACGGCCGCGATTTGAAGGCTGAAATGGGCCCGATCGTGTCCCGCGCCGCATTGGAACGCATCAGCGGCTACATCGAACAAGGCGTGCAAGCCGGCGCGCAATTGCTGCTCGACGGGCGTGATTACGTGCCAACCGAGGCAGGCTTGGAAAACGGCTTCTGGCTCGGTGCGACCTTGTTCGACCACGTTACCCAAGACATGAGCATCTACCGCGAAGAAATCTTCGGCCCGGTGCTGGCCTGCGTGCGCGTGAATGACTTTGCCGAGGCGATCAAGCTGGTCAACGACCACGAGTTCGGCAACGGCGTCAGCTGCTTCACCCGCGACGGCAACATCGCCCGCGAATTCGCCCGGCGCATCGAAGTGGGCATGGTCGGCATCAACGTGCCGATTCCGGTGCCGATGGCCTGGCACGGCTTTGGTGGCTGGAAGAAGAGTCTGTTTGGCGACATGCATGCCTACGGCACGGAAGGTGTGCGTTTTTACACCAAGCAGAAGTCGATCATGCAGCGCTGGTCGGAGAGCATTGAGCAGGGCGCTGAGTTTGCGATGCCGGTGTCCAAGTAACTTAAATACACCGCAGTTCACATGTGGGAGCTGGCTTGCCTGCGATAGCGATATCAGCACCAGATGTTCTGGCTGATACACCGCCATCGCTGGCAAGCCAGCTCCCACATTTTTTTACCGCATTTAAGCCATAGCCTTGGCGGGCTTCAGGCACTCAATGGAGCGATCCACCGTAGTCCTCGCCAGCTCGAGCAAATGCCATACCGCCAGAATCTTCGCCCGTTCGGGGCTGGCGAGCATTTCACTGCAATTGAGCGTGGTGGCCGAAGCGCTGTCGAGCAGGGCATCTTCGAAGCTCAGGTCTTCGATAACACTGTGAACGCCGGGGGTGGGTAGGTAATGGTCGATGGCGCGGTTGAAGGCGGCGCGGTCTTTGGCGGAATTGTCAGGTGGGTCGGGGACAATTTTTTCATCGTTTAGTACCTGTCTGATCAAGGAACCGACACGTCTTGCTGGCCCTTTACAAAGCATGACGACAGGCCACCCACCGAGCGTTCAACAGTCAAGTGCACCGATAGCCTGTCCTGTTCAACTTCCACGCTGTGCGGTGCAAAAACAGCAGGTAACAAACGTGACTTCTATCGAAGGAACTCGTTCATTCTTCGGTACGACTCATCTGATTGCTGGTGTGGAAATAATGCCAAAGGGGCAAAAGTACACCCGGGACTGGCTCCCAACTTCATATGATTTGAACAGAGAGTGATAGTTGTTTAATTCACGTTCATGCTCAATGTTTTGGGGGGGTAAATATTCTGAAAGGAGTATCCTGATATGAGTTTAAATATGTTTCCACTTATACAATCTGCGATAACGGTTGCTCTTGAACCAGAGGCCGGTACGCAGGGCTCTGGTAATGTTCAAACAGTTGGTTTCACAGCAGGCGGCATTGGTATCTCTCTCAGTTTTAAGCCAGAAACGACCGCTGCTCCCCTGTCACAAGATATTTTTAACAAGTCGCTCATTTATGGTGCAACCCACGTTACTGCGCCCACTGCGCCCACTGCGGCCTATAAGCTACCTGAGCGTATGCGGCGAATCGATGCCTATGCTGATCGTGTCGTTGCGGCGATCAACAATATAGAAAATGGCAGCGATGGCGAACGCAACGTCAAATTCCAGCAGCCTCGCCAATTTCTCGAACCGGCGGGCTACTTCAGTGGTGGGTTGCTGGCCGCAGGCTATGACCCTCATGAAAAAATCAACGTAACGTTCACCTCGTCAGTAAGGGAGCTTAACGGGGCCTCCCATGTGACCAATCAAAATATACGTACCTACTTTGCGTGGGAAATTGCCGCCGGTGCGCTTGCGCACGATAAAGTCGAGCGAGGCGGCACGGTCAACGTCCAATCTATGCATATTGAGCCCCAGGACAGAAGCAAGGTCGCGGATCTGGAGTCGATGGGCAACAAACTTCAGCGTCATTGGGAGCTTGAGATATCCCAGCCCATGCGCGACACGACGGGAGCATTGGCGCAGCGTTCAGGCAAAGCTGACGCCTATGCCGTACGGGGCACCTTGCAAAGCCTGGCCAATGACAAGGAAGGTTTCGAGCAGTTAAGCGAAGCCGCTCAAACGGCCGTGGGGCGCACGTTACGCAGGAACGGGCAGGTCATTGTGCCGAATATTTATGGCTACCCATTGGCAGGGTATGCCTTTGTTCCATTCTTAGAGTTTAAAGGCAATGTGGAAAGCAGACCCCATAAGGGTGTGATGATCGATTTGAAGAATGGCGGGGTCACCGAAATATGGGACGATCGGGACTTTGCCGGTTGGGCTAAAAAAAACCGTAATCATTTGCTGCGCAGTTTCAATGCCGGCGACAGGCAAGGCACCCAAGATGCGCATTGGCCCAAGGCGGGCGATGTGCTGGATAATTTAATTGCAGGCAACCATGCCACCTACCCTGGCTATCGAAGCCTCGTTAAAGATGAGGCTGTGCCCGTGTGGGAGACATTTAATTACACCGAGTCGCGCGACAGCGGATATCGGTTGAAATACGGCAACCTGGATACCGGTATTGCCGCTCACTACCAGGAGGTGAATGCTAAAAACGCGGTGTGGTCCGACCAAACTCAAGTGTTTGGTTCCTCGCAGCAAAACTGGAAGGCCGCAAAAGACCTTTGGGGCAATACCTTCGGTTATCTGCCTGGTGTCGGTAACGCGGGCAATATCGTCTTTGGTATCCATGACTCCATCTATGGCAAGACGTCATCCGATCGCCTTGGCGGCACTGCCGCAGCGGTGATTTCAAGCTTACAACTGGCGCACGAGGTTGCGCTGAGTGAGGGACTGCGTGGGGTAGCCAACGTCTCTGAGGTCTCAGCGCCCGGCAAAAATTACACATGGAGTCCGGACTCTTCGGAAAGCGACTTGGAACTGATGCGAACCCCCAGCGCTTCGCAAAATACCGCTGAAGTAGTTGTTGAATCACCGCCGACAGTAAACCCAACTACTGACGCACCTGCAACCTTTGCGCAGATGCGCGAAATTGAGTTTAGAGGGCAAAAGTACTTTGTCGCTGACACGCCTGATGGTGGGGATGGCGTGCATTATTTGTTGCGTAATCCAGACCCGGTTGATCCATCGAAGTGGGTGAGCAGTGGCATTATCGCGAAGCCCGATGAGGCGGGCGTTTGGCAACTCAGGAGCGTTGTGGGTGGTGGCGTCGAGTCAGCGTTCATTCCATTGGAATATGCCCAGGCAAGTGAAGCGCTGGACGCTGTTATTACTGAGCAAAGCAACGCAGCAGCACCCGTTACCCAAGCACAACGCCAAACCTTTGCAGACACACTGACGAAGCTCATTAGCGAAAGTAACGCAGAAGATTATGACGAGGTGGGGGAATATATAGATAAGGATAGCAATGCTATCAATGAATCGTTGCGAACGGGTGAACGCACCGTTGAGCTGGATATGTTCCTTGAAGAATTCGATGAGTTAAACAGTTTCGAAGGCAAAGCCTATCGTTCTGCTTTCGTCACGCCAGAGGGCGCTGAAAAGATCAAGAATGGCGTAGGTCAGGTGTTTAAAGACTCGGGTGTACAGTCTGCTTCGGCGACCGTCCGTAATGCCACTGAATGGGAAAGTTGGGCCACGGAGGAAGCAGAGGAACGCGGTAACGCCACTCAACAGGTTGTGTATGTGTTTGATGAGTCGCTACCCAAAAAGAACTTATCCACCAGCTTTTTGCCTGACCATGTCGCCGTAGCACCAGGTGAGCCTATGCAAGTCCTGGCTGTCCAAGAGGCGGACAATAAGTTATTTGTCTACCTGTCCAAGCCCTCGAAGGTTCCCGAGTATACGTATAGCCTTTTTGACGGGAGCAGCATTGCTTGAACGCTAACAGCGCAGTAGCCACGCACACTGCGGCGGCGTCGGTGCCTGTGTTCACGTCACTCAAGTAAGCCGTCGATCCATAAAGGTCACTGGCTTGCTTGCGATAGCGGAGTGTCAGCTAACTGGCTGGCACTTTTACACCGCCATCGCAGGCAAGCCAGCTCCCACATTGGCGCTTGCCCGTACTTGCGAGCCCCTCAGCGGCGCCCCGTCCGCGTACTCACATCCACCCACACCGCCAGCACCAGAATGCTGCCCTTCACAATCATCTGCCAGTAGCTGTCCACGTCCAGCATCGACATGCCGTTATCCAGGCTGGTAATCACCAGCGCGCCGAGCAACGCGCCATACACCGTGCCCGAGCCGCCGCGCATGGAGGTGCCGCCGATAAAACACGCGGCAATCGCATCCAGTTCGCCCATATTGCCCGCCGACGGTGAGCCGGCAGCCAGGCGCGCGGTGTTGACCAGGCCGGCGAGGGCGCACATCACGCCCATGATGCCGAAGATCCACAGTTTTACCGCCTGCACGTTGATGCCCGACAGGCGTGTGGCTTCCATATTGCTGCCCACCGCGTAAACGCGACGGCCGAACACGGTCTGGCTGGTGACGTAGCTGAACACGCCGAGCAGCACCAGCAACAGCAACACCGGCACGGGGATGCCGTCGTAACTGTTGAGGGTGGTGACGAACCCGGCCAGCACTGCGCCGATCACAGCCACGCGTAACAGGTCACGCACCAACGAATGCGCCGCCAGGCCATGCAGTGCGCGGTTGCGCCGTTGCTTCCAGGTCAGGAACAGGGTCAAGGCAAACAGCAACACGCCCAGCCCCACACCGACGGCATGCGGCAAATACCCCTGGCCCACATACACCAGCGACGGCGATACCGGCGCAATGGTGGTACCGCCGGTAATGCCGAGCAAAATCCCGCGAAACGCCAACATGCCGCCCAGGCCGACAATGAACGAGGGGATGCGCAGGTAGGCGGTCATGTAGCCGTTGGCCAGGCCGATCATCAAACCGCACAGCGCCACCAGGCTCAGGTTGGCGAGCAGCGGAATGTGGTAGACCACGTCCAGAATTGCCGCCAGCCCGCCCAACAGCCCCAGCAGTGAACCCACCGACAAATCGATCTCGCCGCTGATGATCACCAGCACCATGCCGCACGCCAGAATCCCGGTGATCGACATCTGCCGCAGCAGGTTGGACAGGTTGCGCGGCGTGAGAAAGCCGCCTTCGGTCTGCCAACTGAAAAACACCCAGATGATCGCCACTGCGATCACCAGGGCGAGCATTTTGTAGCGGGTAAAAAGCTGTTTGACCTGGTTCATCTACGCGGTTTTCCCATTCTTATTGTGTTGGCTGAGCGCAGCGGCGAGCACCTGTTCCTGGGTGAGCCCCTGGTTGATGAAGTCTCCACGCAACTGGCCGTCGCCAATCACCAGCACGCGGTTGGAAACCCCCAGCACTTCGGCCAGTTCCGAGGAGACCATGATGATCGATACACCCTCGACGGCCAGCGCGCCCATCAGTTTGTAGATCTCATACTTGGCGCCCACATCCACGCCGCGCGTGGGCTCGTCGAGGATCAGCACGCGGGGCTTGGCCATGAGCATTTTCGCCAGCACGGCCTTTTGCTGGTTGCCACCGGACAGGCTGGTGATCGGCAAAAACGGGCTGGCGGTCTTGAGGTGCAGGCGCGCGATTTGCTGGTCGATGCTGCCAAGCTCGGCCTCGGCGTCGATGCGGGTCATATGCGCGTAGCGGTCGAGCACCGCCAGGGTGATGTTCTGGCCCACGCCGAAGTCAGGAATGATGCCTTGGCGCTTGCGGTCTTCGGGCACCATGCACAGCCCGGCGCGGATCGATTTGAGCGGCGTGCGCGTGTCGATCAGTTGGCCGTCCAGCCACACTTCGGCGCTGTAGCGGCCGGGGTAGGCGCCGAACAAGGCCGACACCAGTTCCGTGCGCCCGGCACCGACCAGCCCGGCAATGCCGAGGATTTCCCCGCGCTTGAGCACGAAAGAAACATCGTCCACGCGTTTGCGCTTGGGGTTGTCGACGTCATAGCAGGTGACGTTGCGCGCCTCGAAAATCACCTCACCGACTGCATGGGGCTCGGTGGGGTAGAGGTTGTTCATTTCGCGGCCGACCATCTGGGTGATGATCTGCGCGATATCCATGTCGGCCATGGCCGTGGTCGCGATGTGCTTGCCGTCGCGAATCACCGCGATGGTGTCGCACACGGCAGCCACCTCGTCGAGCTTGTGAGAGATGTACACGCAGGCCACGCCCTTGGCCTTGAGGCCTCGGATAATGTCGAGCAGCACCTCGATTTCCGAGCGGGTCAGGGCCGAGGAGGGCTCGTCGAGGATCAACAGGCGCGCGTGTTTGTTCAGCGCCTTGGCGATTTCCACCAGTTGCTGGTAGCCGCCGCCATACTGCGACACCGGCAGCGCCACATTCATGTCCGGCACCTTGAGTTCGCGCATCAGCGCTTCGGCGCGCTGCAGCATGGCCGGGTAGTTCATGCGCCCGCCGGGCAAGGTCAGTTCGTGGCCCATGAAGATGTTTTCGGCCACCGACAAGTCCGGCACCAGGGTCAGCTCCTGGTGAATGATAACGATGCCGGCGGCCTCGGTTTCGCTGATGGAATGGGCTTTAAGCGGCTGCCCGTCCCAGAGTATTTCCCCTTCCCAGGTGCCATACGGGTAGACCGCCGACAGCACCTTCATCAAGGTGGATTTGCCGGCACCGTTTTCACCGCACAGGCCGACGCATTCCCCCGGCCGTACCTTGATATCGATGCCGTTCAGAGCGTTGACACCGCCAAACGTTTTGACGATGCCGTTCATTTGCAGCAAGTAGTCGGCCATGGCGGTCACTGCCCGGCAATCTGCTCTTTGGTATAGAAACCATCCTTCTCCAGCAGGTCGATATTGGCCTTGGTCAGCGGGGTCGGCGTGAGCAGGATGGTGTCGACTTTTTTGCTGCCATTATCGTATTGCGAGCTGTAGGTAGGTTTTTCATTACGCGCAAGCTGTACCGAGAGCTTGGCGGCTTCGGTGGCGATCAGCTTGAGAGGCTTGTACACGGTCATGGTCTGGGTGCCGTCGATCACGCGCTTGACGGCGGCGAGGTCGGCGTCCTGGCCGGAAATCGGCACCTTGCCTGCCAGTTTCTGCGCGGCCAGGGCCTGGATCGCGCCGCCGGCGGTGGCGTCGTTGGAGGCCACAATGGCATCGATCTTATTGTCGTTTCGGGTCAGGGCGTTTTCGACGATGCTCAGGGCCTCGGTGGGGTTCCATTCCTTGACCCATTGCTGGCCGACAATCTTGATATCGCCCTTGTCGATGGCCGGTTGCAGCACCTTCATCTGGCCTTCGCGCAGCACTTTGGCGTTGTTGTCGGTGGGCGCGCCGCCGAGCAAAAAGTAATTGCCCTTGGGCGCCGCTTGCAGCACGCCGTTGGCCTGCATCTCGCCGACTTTTTCGTTATCGAAGGAGATGTACGCGTCGATGTCGGCGTTGAGAATCAGGCGGTCATAGGACACCACCTTGATCCCGGCCTTCTTGGCCTCGGCGACGGCGTTGGTCAGCACGGTGGCGTTGAACGGCACGATGACGATCACGTCAACGCCGCGAGAGATGAGGTTTTCGATCTGCGAGATTTGCTTCTGCTCGTTGGCATCGGCCGACTGCACAAACACCTTGGCGTCGAGCTTTTCGGCCGCGGCGACAAAGTAATCGCGGTCGCGGGACCAGCGCTCCAGGCGCAGGTCGTCGATGGAAAAGCCGATTTTCGGGTGGGCCGAGTCGGCCATCACCGGCAGGGCGAGCAGAGCCAGGGCAGTGGCGAGCAGGGTACGTTTGAATGCTTTCATGGTGGTGGCGATGCGGTGTATCTGTTAAAACCGAGTTGCCAGTAACAGGGGCCGCTTCGCGCCCCAACGCGGGGCAAGCCCGCTCGCCACAAAATCAGCAGGCGGTCAGGTGTAGATAAACCGGTTGACCACGCCTTCGAGCATCTCCTGACGGCCGCTCACAGCCTGCGGGTTCAGCTCATGGGCAAACGCGTGCTCGGCCAACGATGCCAGGCTGTACTCACCGGCCAGCACCGCCTGGCCCAAGGGCTGCTGCCAGCCGGCATAACGCTGGTCCTTGAACTGCTGCAATCGGTCGTTTTGCACCATGGCCGCCGCACGCTCCAGAGACAGGGCCAGCACATCCATGGCGGCGACATGCCCGTGGAACAGGTCAACCTCATCCAGGCTCTGGCGGCGCACCTTGGAATCAAAATTGTAGCCGCCGTTCTTGAAGCCCCCGGCCTTGAGGATTTCATAGGTGGCCAGGGTCATCTCCTCGACACTGTTGGGGAACTGGTCGGTGTCCCAGCCGTTCTGCGGGTCGCCGCGGTTGGCGTCGATGCTGCCGAAAATCCCCAGGGACACGGCGGTGGCAATTTCATGGTGAAAACTGTGCCCGGCCAGGGTGGCGTGGTTGGCCTCGATATTCACTTTGATCTCGTGTTCCAGGCCGAACTCATGCAGGAAGCCGAACACCGTGGCGCTGTCGTAATCGTACTGGTGCTTGGTCGGCTCCTGGGGCTTGGGTTCGATCAGCAGGTCACCCTTAAAGCCGATCTTGTACTTGTGCTCGACCACCATGCGCATAAAACGCCCGAGTTGTTCGCGCTCGCGCTTGAGGTCGGTGTTGAGCAGGGTTTCATAGCCTTCGCGACCGCCCCACAGCACGTAGTTGGCACCCTTGAGGCGCTGGGTGGCGTTCATCGCGCTGAACACTTGAGCGGCCGCGTAGGCGAATACCTCGGGGTCCGGGTTGCTGGCGGCGCCAGCGGCAAAGCGTGGGTGGCTGAAGCAGTTGGCGGTGCCCCACAGCAACTGGATACCGGTTTGTTCCTGATGGCGCTCAAGGTGGTCGACCATCTGCGCGAAGTGGTTGCGGTATTCCTTGAGCGAGCCGCCTTCGGGCGCCACATCGGTGTCGTGAAAGCTGTAGTAATCAATGCCCAGCTTGGAGAAAAACTCGAACGCCGCTTCAGCCTTGCCGATGGCCACGTCCATCGGCTCGCCGCTGCGCTGCCACGGGCGCTTGAAGGTGCCCATGCCGAACATGTCCGCCCCCGGCCACACGAAGGTGTGCCAGTAGCAGGCGGCCATGCGCAGGTGTTCACGCATGGGCTTGCCGAGGATCAGTTTGTTGGCATCGTAGTGGCGAAAGGCGAGAGGGGCGTCGCTGTTGGGGCCTTCGAAGCGAACCTTCTCGACACCTGGGAAGTACGGCATGGTGTTTTCCTTATTGTTCTTGGCGGTGCCCCGATACTAGCAACGGCATCGGGACTGCCGATTATGAAAATCACCAAGACGTAGTGCGATTTTGACCAGCCAGGGCTAGTCTGTAGCGACCGGCCCCAGGATAAAAACAATGAAAACCCTACCGCCCGTGCACCGCATTGCCCTGTTGTTCAACGGCAGCAAAATCTACGATCGCGGCATCATCACCGGCATCGGCAATTACCTGAGCAGCACTCGTGTGTCCTGGGACTTGTTCCTGGAGGAAGACTTTTTGTGCCGTTTAAGAGGCATCGAGCGCTGGCAGGGCGACGGCATCATTGCCGACTTCGATGACCCGCTGATCGGTGAGGCGCTGGCCGATATTCATTTGCCGGTGGTGGCAGTGGGCGGCTCCTATCAGGATGCACGCGCCTACCCCAAGGGCATTCCCTATGTGGCCACCGATAACCATGCACTGATCAAGTTGGCGTACGAACATTTGATTGAGGCGGGGCTGACCCGCTTTGCCTGCTTCAGCCTGCCCGAAGCCCAGGCCAACCGCTGGGCGCAGGAGCGCGAGAAAGCCTTTCGCCGCCTGATGCAACGCGATGGTTTGCAGGTTGAGGTTTACCGTGGGCTGGGCACCAGTGCGCCGCTGTGGGACAGCGCGGTGGAGCAGCAAATCGCCTGGCTGCAAGCCTTGCCCAAGCCCATCGGCATCATCGCCGTCACCGACGCCCGCGCCCGGCAATTGCTGCAAGCCTGCCTCACCGCCGGCATCGCCGTGCCGGAACAGGTCGCGTTGATCGGCATCGACAACGACCCGCTGACCCGCACGCTTACGCGCGTGCCGCTCAGCTCGGTCATCCAGGGTACCGAAACCATGGGCCGCACGGCCGCCGCGTTGCTGCACCAGATGCTGCACGGCAAACCCTGCGCGGGCACGCAGATTTTGGTGCCGCCGGATGCAATCAATGTGCAGGCCTCCAGCCTGCATCAACCGTTGGGCAACCCGTATGTGATGCAGGCGTTGCTGTTTATTCGCCAATACGCCTGCCAGGGCATCAAGACCGCGCAGGTGGCGGCGTATGTGGGGGTGTCGCGTTCATCCCTGGAGTCGCACTTTCGCAAGGTGCGTGGGTGCAGCGTGCATGACGAGATTCTGCGCTTCAAACTTGCGGCGGCGGCCAAGGGCCTGGAAAACCACGCCCTGGCGATCGCCGACATTGCCCAGGGTTGCGGCTTCAAATCGGCGCAGTACCTGCATACAGTGTTTCGGCGAGAGTTTGGCTGTACGCCGCGCGAGTACCAGCATGGCGCAAGTACACCGTAGAACAACTGTGGGAGCTGGCTTGCCTGCGATTACGGTGTGTCAGCGCCAGGTGTTCTGACTGACACTGCGCTATCGCAGGCAAGCCAGCTCCCACATTTTCGACGGTGTTCAGGCTTTTAGAATACGGCTTTGACCTGCAACCCCAGTACCAGCGCGTTATCGATGCTCTCACCGGAAAACGCCCCAGGCTCGATGATGTATTGCACATCCGGGCGCAGCGTCAGCCACGGCGTGGCCTGGTAGCCATAACTGAGTTCGATCAATTGCTCGGCATTGTTCAGGTTGGGGTAGTCCGTCCCCGCATTGAACGCCGCCAACTCCTGCACGTCACGGTTGCGTGGGTTGGGCACCGCACGGCCATAACCCAAGGCGATTGTGTCGCGTGGGCGGCCTTCAAACGGCTTGTACAGCACCACGCCCGCGCCATACCACTTGCTGAACGGCGAGGCGGCTTCGCTGGCGGCCGAGTATTGGCCGAAAGCGTGCAGCACACGGCCTGCGGATGTGCTGGAGGCCCAGACGGCCTGGTCGATCAGCAGGTAGTGACCGCCGCGACCGTTCACGTCTTTGTTGCTGCCGATGCGCTTCACATCGGAGCTGTCGTAGTAATAACCCAGCTTGTACTCACCCGGCAGCGTGCCCGCGTGTTTGTACACCAGCTCGATCGGCACTACGGTGCCGGTGGTGTGTTTGGGGTCCAGGCGCCAGGCGCGGCTGGAGTTGCCGTTGCTGTCGGGGTCGACATTGAATGCCGCCACACGCAGTTGCCAGTTTGGCGAAAAATCGTATTTCACCCGCGCACCCAGGCGTGCATTCGGGTAATTGGTCCAGCCGCTGCCGCCGGACATGTTCAGCGGGTGCCCGCAGAAACCGGCGTTCATGAAGTTGCACAGGATGCCGCTGTCGAGGCCGCCGAGGTCGTTGCCCATCGCCATGTAACCGAGCTTGATGTTCAGCGCGGGCGTGAACAGCGTGCGCTCGTAGCTCAGCTCGGTGAGGCGGGTGTAGAGGCCGCCATAGTTTTCCTGGATCGGCAGGCGGTTGCCTACCAGGTCTTCGGAGGCGCTGTTGCCGCGCCGGTCGTTGATGGTCAGCTGAATGCGGTCGCCGTTGGTGAAGCCGTAGAGCTTGCCGAGGTCGAACTGCACACCGAGCTTGATGTTTTGCGAGTAGCGCGCCGAGCGGTGTTGGCCGCCGTCGGCGTTGTAGGCGGTCTCGCCGCTGTAGTCGCCGGTGAAGCGGATGCCTTGCTCGTCGAGTTCACGGCGCAGGCCGCCCCAGTCGCCGGTCAGGGTAGTGTCGTCGGCTTGAACGGGCAGGGCGGCAGCCAAAGCCAGGCCCAGCGCCAGGCGGCCGAAGGGCATAGGAGAAGTGAGGGTCATGCGGGGTCTTCCAAACGGCATGTATAGAAAGGCGCGCGCGGTGCAGGAGAGCACCGCGCGAACAGAGGGGCGTTACGGCAGGGCGTAGGCGATTACGTAGTCGCCACGGTCAGTGGACTGGCGAGCACCGCCGGCGGTGATGACGATGTACTGCTTGCCGGTTTTTGGCGACACATAGGTCATCGGGCCGCCCTGGCTGCCCACTGGCAGGCGGGCTTTCCAGACTTCATCACCGTTGCCGCTGTTGAAGGCGCGCAGGTAGAAGTCCTGGGTGCCGGCGATAAAAATCAGCCCGCCCTGGGTCGACAAGGTGCCGCCCAGCGTCGGCAGGCCGACCTTGATCGGCAGGTGCATGCGGATGCCCAGCGGGCCGGTGTCCTCAACAGTGCCCACCGGCACTTGCCAGGCGATCTGCTGAGTCTTCATGTCGATGGCCGTCAGGGTGCCGAACGGCGGTGCCTGGCACGGGATGCCAGCCACGGACAGGAAGCGGTTTTTGTTCACCGCATACGGCGTGCCCTTGAGCGGCACGGCGCCCATGCCGGTGTTCAGCGCTTCACCACCGGACGCGGCCTGGGCCTTGTTCTGCGACGGCACCATCTGGATCCACAGGCCCAGGCGCATGTCATTGACGAAGATAAAGCCGTGCACCGGGTCGGTGGAAATACTGCCCCAGTTCATGCCGCCCAAAGAACCCGGGAAGCTCAGCGATTTGTCGGTGCCCGGCGCGGTGTACAGGCCTTCGTAGCGCATGCCCTTGAAGTCGATACGGCACAGCAATTGGTCGAACGGCGTGGCGCCCCACATGTCCGATTCGGTCAGCGTCTGCGCGCCGATCTGCGGCATGCCCACCGATTTAGGCTGGGTCAGCGAGTAAGGCTCGTTGGGGATGTTGGCGGCCTTGACCGGTACTTCCTTCACGTCGGTCAGCGGCTTGCCGGTGGCGCGGTCGAGCACATAGATCTGCCCGGCCTTGGTGCCGATCACCACCGCTGGCACGGCCTTGTCGCTGCCAGGTGGGGTGAAGTCGATCAGGCTCGGCTGCATCGGCAGGTCGAAGTCCCACAGGTCATTGTGGACGGTCTGGTACACCCACTTTTCTGCACCGGTAGAGGCGTCCAGCGCCAGCACCGAGGCGCCGTATTTGTGGTTCAGTTGGGTCCGCTCAACGCCGTAGATGTCGGTGGACGAGCTGCCCATCGGCAGGAAGACTGTGTTCATCAGCGGGTCATAAGACATCGGTGCCCAGCTGTTCGGCGTGCTGCGTACATAAGTGCTGCCGGCTGCCGGGGCTTGCTTGTCTTCGGGGTTGCCCGGGTCGAACGCCCAGCGCATCTGGCCGCTGATCACGTCGAAGCCGCGGATCACACCGCCGGGCATATCGGTTTGCACGTTATCTGCCACGCGGCCGCCGACCACTACGGTGGTGCCGGCGATCAAGGGCGCAGAGGACAGCTGGTAGTAGCTGTCCGGTACATTGCCCAGGCCGGCCTTGAGGTCCACCTGGCCGTGGGTGCCGAAGTCTTCGCAGAACTTGCCGGTGTCGGCATCCACTGCGATCAGGCGCGCATCAATGGTGTTGGTCAGCAAGCGGCGCTGGCATTGCGCGCCGGCCGGTACGCTGGCAGCAATGATCGGCGAGCTGTTTGGCTGGGTGGGCTGGGCAATCGGCGCAGTGGCATCGAAATACGCCATGCCACGGCAACGCTGCCAGACCGCCGATTTGGCGTTGACTTCGTTCTTCCACAGCTCTTTGCCGGTGTCGGCATCCAGAGCGATCAGGTTGTTGTGCGGGGTGCAGATGAATACCTTGTTGCCGATCTGCAGGGGCGTCAGTTGGTCTTCGGCACCGTTGCCGTCGCTGATCGCCACGTCGCCGGTGTGGTAGGTCCACGCCACTTTGAGCTTATTGACCGTGTCGCGGTTGATCTGGTCCAGCGCCGCAAAACGGCTGCCGCCTTCGGTGTTGCCGTAATGCGCCCAGTCTTTCTGCGCATCGGCGGCGGCCACTGGCGTGACGCCAGGGCCTTTGCCGGTGGGCGCAACGCTTGGGTGTGCAACGAACATATTGCCCGCCGCCAACGCCACGCCGACGGCCAGCACGGCGGCAACGCCATAGGCGCCACGCGCCGGTCGGCCGGCCAGCAGCGGATACACCAGCGCCACCACCAGGCCGATCACGGCAAACATGAACAGCCGCGAGAACAGCGGCCAGTACACCAGGCCCACGTCCGCAATCGCCCACACGGCGGTGCCAACCAGGAACGCGGCGAACAGCCAGGCGCCCGCCGGCTTGCGCCGCGCGATCAACATGCCGGAAACGGCCATGGCCACGCCACCGACCAGGAAGTACCAGGAACCGCCCAGGCTGACCAGCTTGGCGCCGCCCACAGCCAGCGCTACGCCGAGCAGGGCGATAACCACGCCCAGGCCCAGCAGGAGAAATCTAGAGGCGCCAGCGGCGCGCGATGCTCTTTTCATGTCGACAGACTCGAAGGTGAGAGGGCAAAGACGCGATTTTAGCAATATAAGTAACCAGTTAGTACATTGTGCTGCGTAATAGTCTTTTACAAATGTGGGTACAACAGCAAAACCCTGGCTCGCAGGGCGCCGATGCGAACACAGATGTCCCCAGCGACAAAAACCAACTGTGGGAGCTGGCTTGCCTGCGATGCAGACACCTCGGTACATCAGGTACACCCAGTTGATGTCATCGCAGGCAAGCCAGCTCCCACACCAGCCCCATTCCACATTGGCTTTAGTGTAGAGCGTCAGCCACAAAGCTCAATCTGGCTATTGCTCCACGTGCGCCAGAAACGCCCCCACACACGCCATGCACGCCTCACGTTCCTCGACATGCGGCATATGGCTCGACTGCTCAAAAATCTGCCAGCGCACGTCGCGGATGCCATCGGCAAACGGCTGTACCGTGGCGGGTGTGGCTTCATCAAAGCGCCCGGAGATCAACAACGTCGGCACCTGGATGCGTGGCAGTCGCTCGATGATGCTCCAGTGGCGCAGGCTGCCGATCACGTGGAATTCAGTGGGGCCGTTCATGGTGTGATAAACGGTCGGGTCGTCTTCGATGGCGGCATTGGTGCGCAGCACTTCATCGGGCTCCGGCTGGACGCGGCAGACGTGGCGGGCGTAATACACATCCGAGGCTGCGCGGTACTCGGCGCTGTCAGTGGTGCCTGCCGCCTCATGGCGCAGCAGGGTGGCCTGCACTTCGGTGGGCAATGCCTGGCGCAGCTCATTCGCGGCGGCGCACCACAGGTCCATGGAGGCGGGCGAATTGGCGATGATCAATGCCTTTAAGCCGGCGGGTTGGCGTACCGCGTGTTCAGCCCCAAGCATGCCGCCCCAGGACTGGCCCAGCAGCGCGTAGTCGCTGATGTCCAAATGCTCGATCAGGTTGTCCAGTTCCGCCAGGAACAACGCCACGTTCCAGAAGTCAGCGGGTGCGTCGCGCAGGTGAGTGGAGCGGCCATTGCCCAATTGGTCGTAGTGCACCACCGCGCGCCCCGTTTCGGCCAGGTCCTTGAAACTGTCGACGTAGTCATGGGTGCAGCCGGGGCCGCCGTGCGCGACGATCAAGGGCAAGCGCCCGGAACTCAAATCGCCGGTGACCCGGAACCATGTCCGGTAGCCACGGAAATCGGCATAACCTTCGCGAACCTGCATGCTGTGTGCCTCCTTGGATAGATGCGCTACAGGCTAGTCAAAACCGCGCGTCAGGGGCACTGGTAAAAATGATAGGTTCTTGAATTAAAAAGCACCTTGAGCTTAAGCCAGCGCATCCCGCTGCATCGACTGCAGGTTCTTCTCGATGGTTTCGCAGATGGTTTCCATCTGGATCTGGTGTTCGCTGGAATGAAACGGGCTTTGCAAGTCAGTGCCGATGCGTTCGATCGCCAGCAGCATAAAGCCCACCACGGTCGAGGCCAGCGGGGTGAACCAGCCCAGGGATTCAACCAGGCCCACCGGCACGATCAGGCAGAACAGCGAGATAAACAGCCGCGGGAAATATACGTAAGGGTAGGGCAGCGGCGTATTGGCGATTCGCTCCATGCCGCCTTGGGCGTTGGACAGGTCCACCAGGGTCGACTCCAGCCGCGCCAGGCGAATACTGTCCAGGTGCCCGGCCTTGTATTCGCGGGCCAACAACGTCGCTGAACCGGTGAGGATGTCATTGGCAAAGTTGTTGGTGGCGCCATTGCGCGCAAACTCTTCGGCGGGGATAAACGCACGTACTTCATCCGGGCACGGGCGGCCCTTGAGGTGCGCCGCCAGGCAATTCACATAGGCCACATGGCGGCGCAACAGGGTGGCCTTGACCGGGTTTACCTCGCCGCTGGAGTCATCCAGCAACGTCAGTACCTGACGTGCAAAACTACGCGAGTTATTCACCATTGCGCCCCACAACGTGCGTGCTTCCCACCAGCGGTTATAGGCGCTGCTGTTACGAAAGCTGATCAACACCACCAGCGCCGACCCCAGCAGGGTCAGCGGCATCAGCGGCAAGTTGATCTTGGTGGTCAGGAACAACATGAAATCGACCGTGACGGCCACATCCCACAACAACAGCCAGAACAAGGCCCAACCCACATAGCCCATGGTTTTGATAATCAGGCGGTACTTTTTGATGATGGCGGCTTTCAAGCGAGGACCTCACGGCGAGCAATGGGCAATAAATACCCTAGCTCGGACGCCCGGGGGCGGTGAAAGGTTCGCGGTCATATTTCTGGCGCCATTTATTGGCTCTGCTTCACACGCAATCTTTGCACTGCTATTTCAAGCAAGTTCACCGCTTGCGCGTTAGCAAATAGCCCAGGAAGTGCAGTTGGAACAACTTTGGTAATGATGCTGTGCCACGCGGCAATCACTGTACATTGACCCCAAAGGCAAAGCGCCATCAGGGGCCGTTTTACGACGTGATTTGTTTTGGGACCTGACTACGTGAACTTTGTAGTCTAGATCAGTGGGATGAAGTTGGTTGATCAGGGTTCTTTCATGCGTGTCAGTTCGTTAAAGTTGGATATCGGTAATACTGCACAAGCACTTGAACGTCATGAGGACTTTGAATCTTGTATTCGGGCACATTATCAGGTGCTTCTTGGCCCTTACTCGAAACGCCCGTTTTTCTACAAAAGTGCAATGAAATACAGCCGTTTGATGGTCTCATTTGCACTGTTCAGCGAGTACTTTTCCAAACCGACAGCCTTGCTTTGCGAGGTGAAAGCCTTTTGTGTGGCGCGGGGGTATTGCTCAAGAAACAGCCTGGAGTCGATCTTCCTGCTGTTTCGGGCGCTGGGGTTCATGGTGGTCGACGCACACCCGGAGGACAGCCGGTTCAGGGTGTATGCGCCCTCGGATGAAGCCTGCCGGGAAGTGCGGCTGATGCTGACGTCCATTACCGACTCACTGGCGCTGATGTGCCCTGAGAAGGAGCGTTTTCGCACAATGCGCGAGATGGACGACCGCAGTTTTCTAGCCCTTTATTTCAAAGGCTTCGCTCAGATCCTGGCCGACGAAATGACCGTTGATGTGTTGCTGCCCGACTGTTTTTGGCTGGTGAAGAAAGATGCAGGCCATTTGTTGATGCTGGCGATATATAACGATGCCTTTTCACCGGAAAACGAGCGCATGACCTTCAAATCGTCATCTTATCTTGCGCTCGCCCAGCAGCTGTCGGTATCAAAAACCCATATTATTAGAATGGTCCGGGAGGGTGTCGAGAAGGGCTATTTCAAAGTGCATGCGAAAAAACAGCTGGAAGTGCTGCCGGCTTTTGTTTGCCTGGTAAGACGGTTTATGGCGTTTTCATTTGCGGTTGGCCTGCACGCGGTTGAAAGAGGGGAAAGGGATGCCTGCTAATTTGAAGTTAAGGCCACGGATGCGCCGGTTACTGTCGCCAGCGGTCACCCAGGCCGAGTTAATCGGGATTATTGCCTGGCTCGGGGTGTTGTTGATTCATCCGGACATGCAGCTGGATATATATTTGTCAGCGATCACCCTGTGCCTGTTGGCGGTGTGTCGACTGCACCACATGACCATCCACTTTTACCTGTGGCGCACGCTCGGGGTTGTGTATGTCGTGCTGCTGTCCGTGGGGTTTGCCTATGTCATCAGCGCGCATGGGGAGTTGCGCCTGTTTGGCTTGCCGCTGGCGGTTATCCTGGTGATCAGCAGCGCCATCCTGTTTATCAGTGTGCAGGATTACCTGGTCTGCGCCACGTTGGTCTGGTTGATTTTATGGCCGTGCATCCAGGCGGACATTTACGGCGATGCCCAGGTCTATCTGTATATTTTTTGCGTTGCGTCGGTGGCCATCGGTTTTATCCTGAGTTTTTCCTATTTGAAGAACCTGCGCTCGGTGTTGCTGGTAGAAAGTGAGTTTCGCGAGCTGGCAGAGACGGATTACCTGACCTCCATTCTCAACCGGCGCGCCTTCATGCAGGGCTTTGACGCGTTGATCGCCAGCGGCCACAGCGGCTATTTCATGATGTTGGATATCGACAGTTTCAAACTCAAAAATGACCGGTATGGCCACGATGTGGGCGACAGCATTCTTTGCGCCATGGCCACCTGCCTGAAAACCGCCAAAGGCAGCCACAGTTTCGGCAGGATCGGCGGCGAAGAATTCGGCGTGCTGCTGTTGGGCGACGACCCGGCTGTCGCCTGCGAGTTCGCACGGGATTTGTTGCAGGCTATCCGGCACAGTGTGGCGGCGCCGCACAATTACACGTGCAGCGCGGGAATGGCGCGGTTTTCGGCGGGGGACGAGATGTCGGCAGTGCTTAAGGACGCTGACCGCAACCTGTATGGCGCCAAGCAAAATGGCAAGGACCGGGCCTATCTGGAGGGCAGGCCGATTAATCCGCAGGGGTGTGCAGTCGCCCAATGAGTGCTCAGCGCGGCTGGATCAACGCTGGCCCATGGTTGCGTGTGTTGCCCACGGCACTGTCGACCTTGAACCATTCGAACACGTCTGCCGGGTCGCCCTGCAACAGCACCATCTGCTCGGCGCGACTTCGGGAGGTGGCCGGGTCCAGCCACTCACGGGCCAGTTCCGGAGTGAACACCACGGGCCTGCGGTCATGGATGTCGAGCATGCCACCGGCGCTGTCGGCGGTGATGATCACGAAGCCATCGTGCGCGTGCGCGCCCTCATCGGCGTCGGGCAGTTGGCCTATGGCGGCACAGAATACCGGCGCACCGTCGCGGCGACGAATCAGGTAGGGCTGTTTTTTCGCGTCGCCTTCATCCACCCATTCAAACCAGTTGTCCACTGGGGCAATTGCGCGATGCGGCCAGATCGCGCGAAAGAACGCGCCGTGCGCGACCTTCTCGACACGCGCGTTGATCGCCAGCAGGCGTTCTTTGCTCCAGTGCGGGCGCCAGCCCCAGCGCACCGGGTCAGCGTGCAAAAGATCATTGTCCAGGTGCAGCAACGCCACGGGGGTGGTTGGCGCCACGTTGTAGCGCTCAAGCGGCTGGTCGCCCACGCTATTGGCCAGTGCATTGGGCATGCTCAGCGCCGCCACAAAGTCATGAATACCGCGGTACTGCGAAAGTCGTCCGCACATGGCCGGTTCCTCGAACTGACTCCCTGAGCGTAGACGATCAATTTACAGCGGCGTGAGCACGTTCATCACCGTGTCCAGCGCCACCCGCGTGTCATCCAGTTGCACCAGCGAGGCGTGCCGGGCGCCGAGGGCGTCACGGTTCTGGATGGCGGTGAGGATCGCTTTGTGGCGGGGCAGGCTCAGGCCCTGGATGTCAGGACGGCGGTTGGTGATGTTGATCGACTCGCGCAGCGGCAACGACAGCATGTTGCACATGTAGGCGAGCAAGTCGTTGCGGGTCGCGTCGGCGATGGCGCGGTGGAAGTCCAGGTCGGCCTGCAGCAGGTCATCGTGGGTCTTGGCGGTTTCCATGCCCCGGTAGGCGGTTTCGATGGTGGCGATGTCTTCGGCGGTGGCCGTGGTCGCGGCCATGGCGGCGATTTCCGGTTCGAGGATGCGCCGCACGCCGGCCAGGGTGTTGAAGAATTCGCTGTGGGGCGTGGACTGCATCAGCCAGGACAGCACGTCCGGGTCAAGCAAATGCCATTTCACCCGTGGGCGCACCACCGCGCCCACCCGTGGTTTGGAGTACACCAGGCCCTTGGCGCTGAGCACGCGGGTCGCCTCACGCAACACCGAGCGGCTGACCTGGTATTCCTCGCACAGCGTGGCTTCCATGGGCAGGCGTTCTTCGGGCTTGAAGCGACCGGAAACGATGTGCATGCCCAAGTCCTGAACGATCTGGGCATGCTGGCTCTTGCGCGGCTTGGGCGGCTGGTGATCCATAACGACGGGGAGGCTCTGGCTTAGGTTCGCGGCATCATAGCATCCCAATTAGTGGGAATGCCGGGGGACTTCAGCGCCACGGCAGCCCACCAGGAAGTCGAAGTCGCAGCCTTGATCGGCCTGCAGCACGTGATCGATATACAGCTGGCGGTAGCCGCCGACGATCAGGTTTTGCGCTGGCGCAAGGTCAGCCATGCGCGCCGCCAGTTCGGCGTCGGGGATATCCAGGTGCAACCGGCCGTTGGCGCAGTCGAGCTCGATCCAGTCACCTTCCTGCACCGTGGCCAGCGGCCCACCGGCGGCAGCTTCCGGTGCCACGTGCAGCACCACCGTGCCGTAGGCGGTGCCGCTCATGCGTGCATCGGAAATGCGCACCATGTCAGTCACGCCCTGGGCCAGCAGCTTGGCGGGCAGGCCCATGTTGCCCACTTCGGCCATGCCGGGGTAACCCTTGGGGCCACAGTTTTTCATGACCAGAATCGAGTTGGCATCCACGTCCAGCGCCGGGTCATTGATGCGTGCCTTGTACATGTCGAAGTTCTCGAACACCACCGCGCGGCCACGGTGCTGCATCAACTCGGGGCTGGCGGCGGAAGGCTTGAGCACGGCGCCCAGCGGCGCCAGGTTGCCGCGCAATACGCAAATACCGCCATCGGCGCGGATCGGGTTATCGAGGGTGCGGATCACCTCATCCTGGCCGTAGATCGGCGAGTCCTGGGTGTTCTCGCCCAACGACTTGCCATTGACCGTCAAGGCATTCGGATGCGGGATCAGGTTGGCTTCGCCCAGGCGACGCAGCACGGCCGGCAGGCCGCCGGCGTAGTAGAACTCTTCCATCAGGAAACGACCTGACGGCTGCAGGTCGACGATGGTCGGCACGCCACGGCCCATGCGGGTCCAATCGTCGAGGTCGAGCTCGACGCCAATGCGCCCGGCGATGGCTTTAAGGTGGATCACCGCGTTGGTCGAACCGCCGATGGCCGCATTCACCCGGATCGCGTTTTCAAATGCTTCCTTGGTGAGGATTTTCGACAGTTTCAAATCCTCACGCACCATCTCGACCGCGCGCATGCCAGACATATGCGCCAGCACATAGCGCCGTGCATCCACCGCCGGAATCGCCGCGTTGTGGGGCAGGGAAGTGCCGAGTGCTTCGGCCATGCAGGCCATGGTCGACGCAGTGCCCATGGTGTTGCAGGTGCCCGCCGAGCGCGACATGCCGCCTTCGGCCGCAAGGAAATCGTCAAGGGTGATGGTGCCGGCCTTGACCTGCTCGCTCAGTTGCCACACCACCGTACCCGAGCCGATGTCCTGGCCCTTGTGCTTGCCGTTGAGCATCGGCCCGCCGGTGACCACGATGGCCGGCACGTCACAACTGGCCGCGCCCATCAGCAGCGCCGGGGTGGTTTTGTCGCAGCCGGTGAGCAGCACCACGCCGTCGATGGGGTTGCCGCGAATGGCTTCCTCTACATCCATGCTCGCCAGGTTGCGGGTGAGCATGGCGGTGGGGCGCAGGTTGGATTCGCCATTGGAGAACACCGGGAATTCCACCGGGAAACCACCTGCCTCGATCACACCGCGTTTGACGTGCTCGGCGATCTGGCGGAAATGCGCGTTGCACGGGGTCAGTTCCGACCAGGTGTTGCAAATGCCAATGATCGGTTTGCCATGGAACTGATGGTCGGCAATGCCCTGGTTCTTCATCCAGCTGCGGTACATGAAACCGTTCTTGTCGGCGGTGCCAAACCACTGGGCGGAGCGTAGGGCGGGCTTTTTATCAGGCATGATCGACTCTCTTATTGTATGACTATATGTTCTATATGTGCTTAAACATAAGCGCAAAAACGCAGCTTTGGAAGTGTTGTTTTGCAAATAGTCATACTATATAGTCCAGCTTAATTGAGGTTTGACCCTGGCGGATTTTCGCGAGAGGCAGCCCCCGAGCTTCTATAAAAACAACAATCGGAGATCGACCCCATGAGCCAGGAACTGCGGCTTGTTCGGCGTATCACGCTGAAACTGATTCCCTTCCTGATCCTGCTGTACCTGATCGCCTACGTGGACCGCTCGGCGGTGGGGTTTGCCAAGCTGCACATGGGCGCCGACGTCGGCATCGGCGATGCCGCCTATGGCCTGGGGGCGGGGTTGTTCTTTATTGGCTACTTCCTGTTTGAAATCCCCAGCAACCTGATGCTCGACCGCTTCGGCGCGCGGCGCTGGTTTGCACGGATCATGCTCACCTGGGGCGCCATCACCATTGGTATGGCCTTTGTGCAGGGGCCGCACAGTTTCTATGTGATGCGCTTTCTGCTTGGCGCGGCCGAAGCCGGGTTCTTTCCGGGCGTGCTGTACTACATCACCCAGTGGTTCCCGGTGCGCCATCGCGGCAAGATCCTGGGGCTGTTTATCCTCTCCCAGCCGATTGCCATGATGATCACCGGGCCCGTGTCCGGCGGCCTGCTGGGCATGGACGGCATCCTTGGTCTGCACGGCTGGCAATGGCTGTTTATCGTGATTGGCACGCCGGCGTTGCTGCTGACCTGGCCGGTGTTGCGCTTTCTGCCGGACGGCCCCAAGCAGGTCAACTGGATGAGCGAAGACGAAAAAGCCTGGCTGACCGCTGAGTTGGCCAAGGACCTGCAAGCCTACGGCCAGACCCGCCACGGCAACCCGCTGCATGCCCTCAAGGACAAGCGCGTGTTGTTGCTGGCGCTGTTCTATCTGCCGGTGACCTTGAGCATCTATGGCTTGGGCCTGTGGTTGCCGACCCTGATCAAACAGTTCGGCGGCACTGACTTGGTGACCGGCTTTATCTCGGCGGTACCCTACATTTTCGGCATCATCGGGCTGCTGATCATCCCGCGCAGTTCCGACCGTTTGAACGATCGTTATGGCCACCTTGCCGTGCTCTATGTGCTCGGCGCCATCGGCTTGTTTTGCAGTGCCTGGCTGAGCGTGCCGGTGCTGCAAATGGCGGCGCTGTGCCTGGCGGCATTCGCCTTGTTTTCCTGCACGGCGGTGTTCTGGACCTTGCCGGGGCGGTTCTTTGCCGGCGCCAGTGCGGCGGCGGGCATTGCCTTGATTAACTCGGTGGGCAACCTGGGCGGCTATATCGGCCCGTTCGTGATCGGCGCGCTCAAGGAATACACCGGCAACCTGGCTTCGGGCCTGTATTTTTTGGCTGGCGTCATGGTGTTCGGGCTGGTGTTGACCGCTGTGGTGTACCGCGTGCTGGAGCGCAAGCATGTGCTGCCCGCCGACCAGTTTGCCGCCAGCGCCCGAGGCGCCACACGTACTTAATCCTGGAGAAGTTTGATGCGTTTAGTTCAGTTCGAATTGCGTAACGGTGAGCGTCGTGTCGGCGTGGTGCAAGGCAACACACTGCGCGAAGTGCACACCGCGCGCAGCGTGCGTGAGTTGGCGCTGGCCGCCATCGATGCCGGTGTGGGCCTGGCGCAACAGGTCGACAGCCTCGGGCTGGGCGACAGTTACGACTACGCCGCGCTGTTGGCAGACCTCAAAGTCCTGCCGCCGCTCGACCATCCCGACCCCGCGCACATGCTGATCAGCGGCACTGGACTGACGCACCTGGGCAGCGCCTCGGCCCGCGATAAAATGCATCAGGCCGGTGACGACAGTGCCTTGACCGACACCATGCGTATCTTCAAATGGGGCGTGGAAGGCGGCAAACCGCCGGCCGGCCAGGCCGGCGTGCAACCGGAATGGTTCTATAAGGGCGATGGCAATATTGTCGTGCGCCCAGGCCAGGCGTTCCCGGTGCCACCCTTTGCTGAAGACGCCGGTGAAGAGCCGGAAATCGGCGGGTTGTACGTGATCGGCCGTGACAGCAAACCCTACCGCCTGGGTTTTGCGGTGGGCAACGAGTTCTCCGACCACGTCATGGAGCGCAAGAATTACCTGTACCTGGCCCATTCCAAGTTGCGCAGTTGCAGCTATGGTCCGGAGTTGCGTGTGGGTGAGTTGCCCGAGCATCTGGCCGGCACCAGCCGCATCCGCCGAGACGGTCAAGTGATATGGGAAAGCGAATTTCTCAGTGGCGAGGCGAACATGTGCCACAGCCTGGAAAACCTCGAGTACCACCATTTCAAATACAGCCAGTTCCTGACCCCGGGCGACGTGCATATTCATTTCTTCGGCACCGCCACCTTGTCATTCGCCGACGGTATACGTACCCAGCCGGGGGATGTGTTCGAGATCAGCCAGGCCGAGTTCGGCGCGCCGCTGGTCAATCAGGTCGGCAGCGCCGAGGCGGCGTTCGCACCTGGCACTGTCATCAGCCTTTAAGGAGATCAGCATGAATCCGTTTCTCGGCCACAACTACATCGGCGGCCAGCGCAGCGCCCAGGGCAGCATCACCCTGAAAAGCGTCGACGCCAGCACCGGCGAGGCCTTGCCTCAGGATTTCTATCAGGCCACGCCCGCCGAGGTGGATGCCGCCGCCAAGGCCGCCGCTGCCGCCTATCCCGCGTACCGGGCATTAAGTGCATCGCGGCGGGCGCAGTTCCTGGAGACGGTGGCCGATGAGCTGGATGCGCTGGGGGATGAATTTATCGAGTTGGTGTGCCGCGAAACGGCATTACCTGCTGCGCGCATCAAAGGCGAGCGCGGGCGCACCAGCGGCCAGATGCGCCTGTTCGCTACGGTATTGCGTCGTGGTGATTTTTACGGCGCGCGTATCGACAGAGCCTTGCCCGAGCGCCAACCCCTGCCGCGCCCGGACCTGCGCCAATACCGCATCGGCCTCGGCCCGGTGGCGGTGTTTGGTGCGAGCAACTTTCCCCTGGCATTTTCCACCGCCGGCGGCGACACCGCTGCCGCGCTGGCGGCCGGCTGCCCGGTGGTGTTCAAGGCGCACAGTGGGCATATGGCGACGGCTGAGCGGGTGGCCGATGCAATCATTCGGGCGGCCGAGGCTACCGAGATGCCGGCGGGGGTGTTCAACATGATCTTCGGTGGCGGCGTCGGTGAGGCGCTGGTCAAGCACCCGGCGATCCAGGCCGTGGGTTTTACCGGCTCGCTCAAGGGCGGCCGTGCCTTGTGTGATATGGCGGCGGCACGCCCGCAGCCGATCCCGGTGTTTGCCGAAATGTCGAGCATCAACCCGGTGATCGTGCTGCCCCAGGCCTTGCACGCCAGGGCCGCGACCATCGCCCGCGACCTCACCGCCTCGGTGGTGCAAGGCTGTGGCCAGTTCTGCACCAACCCTGGCCTGGTGATCGGTATTGCCTCGCCACAGTTCACCGCGTTTACCCAACAGGTGGCGCAACTGATCGGTGAACAGCCGGCGCAAACCATGCTCAATGCCGGCACCCTGGGCAGTTATGGCAAAGGCTTGGAAAAGCTCTTGGCGCACCCTGGCATCCAACACCTGGCGGGCAGCGCTCAAGTGGGCAGTCAGGCGCAGCCGCAGCTGTTCAAGGCCGACGTGCGCTTGCTGATCGACGGTGATGAGGTGTTGCAGGAAGAGGTGTTCGGCCCTGCCACGGTGTTTGTCGAGGTCGCCGATCAGGCCCAGCTCAGCGACGCCTTGCACGGGCTGCACGGCCAGCTCACCGCGACGCTTATTGCTGAACCGGCCGACCTGCAGCACTTCACTGAACTGACGCCGCTGCTGGAGCAGAAAGTCGGGCGCATCCTGCTCAACGGCTACCCGACCGGCGTGGAAGTGTGTGATTCGATGGTTCACGGCGGGCCGTACCCGGCCACATCCGATGCCCGTGGCACCTCGGTCGGCACCCTGGCCATCGACCGTTTCCTGCGCCCGGTGTGCTTGCAGAATTACCCTGATAGCCTGCTGCCCGACGCGTTGAAAAACGCCAACCCGTTGCGTATCCAGCGGCTGGTGGATGGCACGCCATCGCGCGACCCGCTGTAACACCAGGAGGTTTTATGTCGTGTACCGCAGTCACTGCGCACCGTGCGCAGCTGGGCGAAGGCCCGTTCTGGGACGTGCCGACCCAGGCGCTGTATTGGGTGAATATCGCCGGCAAGCAGGCGCTGCGCCTGATGGGCGGGCAGTTGCAGATCTGGCAGTTGCCCGAGCACGTCTCGGCCTTCATCCCCTGTGAAAGCGGGGATGCACTGGTGACGCTGAGCAGCGGCGTGTACCGGCTGAACCTGGAAACCGAAGCCCTCACGCTGCTGTGCGTGGCCGACCCGCAACCGGGTAACCGTGGCAATGAAGCGCGCTGCGATGCCCAGGGCCGCCTGTGGTTGGGCACCATGCAGAACAACATTGGCGAGCAGGGTGAAGACCTGCCGATTACGCGGCGTTCCGGCGGCCTGTTTCGCGTCGATGCCAACGCGCATGTCACGCCGCTGCTGCAAGGGTTGGGCATTCCCAACACCTTGGTGTGGAGCGATGACGGCGCGCACGTGCATTTTGGCGACAGCCTGGACGGCACCTTGTACCGGCATGCGGTCAAGCCAGAGGGTCAGCTCGAGCCTGCCCGAGTCTGGTTCGGCCCGCATGAGCGTGGTGGCCCGGATGGCTCGGCGATGGACGCGGATGGCTATATCTGGAATGCCCGTTGGGATGGCAGTTGCTTGCTGCGCCTGACGCCTGCCGGCGAGGTCGACCGCATTGTCGAGTTGCCCGTGAGCCGCCCCACCAGTTGCGTGTTCGGTGGCCCCAACCTCACCACCCTCTACATCACCAGCGCCGCCAGCCCACTCGATCACCCGCTGGATGGCGCAGTGCTGGCCATCGAGGTCGATGTGCCGGGCACACGCTGTCACCGCTTTGCCGGATAAACCCAAGACCTGAAAACAATAACAAGGAGTCACCCGTATGAATCGTCGTCGAGGTATGCGTTCCCTGTGCTGCGCCGCTGTGGCGGTGTCGGCCCTGAGCTTGGGCGGTCTGTTGCAGGCCGCTGAAGCCGTGAAGATTGGTTTTTTGGTCAAGCAGGCTGAAGAGCCGTGGTTCCAGACCGAATGGGCGTTTGCCGAAAAAGCCGGCAAGGAGCATGGCTTTACCGTGATCAAGATCGCCGTGCCGGATGGCGAGAAAACCCTCTCGGCCATCGACAGCCTGGCGGCCAACGGCGCCAAGGGCTTTGTGATCTGCCCGCCGGACGTATCACTCGGCCCGGCCATCGTTGCCAAGGCAAAGGCCAACGGCCTGAAAGTGATTGCGGTGGATGACCGTTTTGTCGACGCCAAAGGCAACTTCATGGAGGACGTGCCGTACCTGGGCATGGCCGCGTTTGAAGTGGGCCAGAAGCAGGGCGCGGCGATGGCGGCGGAGGCGAAAAAACGCGGTTGGGATTGGAAGGACACCTATGCGGTGATCAATACCTTTAACGAACTGGACACGGGTAAAAAGCGCACTGACGGTTCGGTTAAATCCCTGGAAGATGCTGGTTTTCCTAAAGACCACATTCTGTTCACCGCGGCCAAGACGCTTGATGTACCGGGCAGTATGGACGCCACCAACTCGGCACTGGTCAAGCTGCCCAGCGGTGCCAAGAACCTGATTATCGGTGGTATGAACGACAACACGGTGCTCGGTGGCGTGCGCGCAACCGAAACGGCCGGTTTTGCCGCGGCCAATGTGATTGGTATCGGCATCAATGGTACGGATGCCATTGGCGAACTGAAAAAGGCTGACAGTGGATTTTTCGGTTCGATGCTGCCCAGTCCGCATATCGAGGGCTACAACACTGCGCTGATGATGTATGAGTGGGTTACCAAGGGGACGGAGCCGCCCAAGTACACGGCCATGGACGAGGTGACGCTGATTACACGGGAGAACTTCAAGCAAGAGCTGACGAAGATTGGGTTGTGGCAGTGAGGTAGGCTTGGCGGGGGGGGGATCGGACGGAGTACATATCCGTTGCTGCGGTAACGGCTACCTATGGTTCCGCCCTTACGGCGGGTCACTTTTGGCAAACGCCCTGTACGGACCGGACACATGGTTGACACATGTGCGGGGACATGGTGGACACATTATTGACCATAATCAGGCTTACTAATGTCGATTGTTCGCAAAAAGTGATGG
>NZ_JAAQWK010000017.1:0-138698 GCF_012985445.1 Pseudomonas sp. WS 5532 | reverse complement strand
TCTGTTCGACGTCTATTTCTGCCATCACTTTTTGCGAACAATCGACATTAGTAAGCCTGATTATGGTCAATAATGTGTCCACCATGTCCCCGCACATGTGTCAACCATGTGTCCGGTCCGTACATGTCTCTACAAAAGTGACCCGCTGTAAGAGCGGAACCATAGGCAGCCGTTACCGCAGCAACGGATATGTACACCACCAAAAGACAACCCACAGCCTGATCTAGAGAGCCGTGGCGACGCCCTCATCACCCGCATACATCCACCGCAACAACGAATGCCGCCCGCTGATCCCCAGCTTGATCGCCGCCCGCTTGAGGTAACTTTCAATAGTGTTGACCTTCAGCGCCAACTGCTCCGCCAACTCCGGTGCAGTCCGCCCGGCCAGCAAACCCACACACACATCCAGTTCTCGATTGGACAAGGTCAACCCCGATTGCACCAGACGTTCTTCAATGCGCCGACGTAAGGTTTCAAGCCCTTGATTTTCGGCGACCACAGGCGATCCGCCCTGGCGACAGGGCTGGATCGCAGTGATGTGTTTCTCGACCATGGGCAGAAGCAGCGTCGAAAAATCCTCCAGCATGCTGCGTTCCTGTGGCGAAAAACTTTCCGACTGATGCGAGCGATACACCGACAACACATAACGCACATCGTCCTTGCGGCGTGTGAGGTGCAATTGGGCAGCGGGTTGTTCTTCGCCCAGCGCCGTCACCGAGTCGGTGTAGACCGGGCTGATCCGGCGTCGGGTGTGCCCTTCGGCACTGACCTGCAGTTGGGTGATATGGGTAGCGTCCACTGCCAGTTGGGTCAGGATCAAGTCATGCAGCATGCGCGGGAAATGGCGGCTGCCGGTGCTGGCGATGACCTTGCCTATATGAGGGAACAGGTGTGAGTTCATCAGTTCGTCCATGAATGTTGAGTGCAGGTATTCATCCTTATAGCGACGGGGTTTAACAAGGTAACCAATGTGAATAACCTACAGTGATAATGCACCCGCCGAGCACCTATGCTAGTACAGCCAGGGAAATGCATGGGGATCCAATCGGCAAAAAAAACAGATTAAAAACGCATAACGGCGGTCGGACCAGTCCGACCACCGTCTGTAGGAAAGGATTACCTCAACCGTAGGCCCTATTTCACGGCGTGTTCTTCCACCACGGCCCGGCGCGGTGCCGCACGCGTGCATTTGGCCAGGGCCTGGTGGATATCGGCCAACAGGTCGGCAATGTCTTCAAGCCCGACCGACAAACGCACCAGGCCTTCGCTGATGCCGTGCTGCGCGTGTTCTTCGGGGGTGTAGGTGGAGTGGGTCATGCTCGCCGGGTGCTGGGCGAGCGACTCGGCGTCACCCAGGCTGACGGCGCGGGTGAACAGGTTGAGGGCGTTCATAAAGCGCCGGCCGGTGTCGATGCCGCCCTTGAGTTCAAACGCGATCATGCCGCCGGACTGCTTCATCTGCCGCGCTGCCAGGGCGTATTGCGGGAAAGAGCGCAGGCCCGGGTAGGTGACCCACTGCACAGCAGGGTGTGCTTGCAACGCTTCGGCCACCGCCTGGGCGTTGCTGCAATGGCGGTCCATGCGCAGGGCCAGGGTCTTGAGGCCGCGCATCAGCAAGGATGCGTCCTGCGGCGACATCACCGCGCCGGTCAAGTCCTTGAGGCCTTGCAGGCGAATACGTTGTGCCAGCGCCTGGTTGCTCACGGCGATACCGGCGGTGATATCGCCATGGCCGCTGAGGTACTTGGTGGCCGAGTGCACCACCAGATCGGCCCCCAGTTCAAGCGGACGTTGCAGGTAGGGGGTGCAGTAGGTGTTGTCGACCACCACGGTGACATTTGGCTGTTGGTGCGCCAGCTCGGCCACGGCGGCGATGTCCACCAGACGCAGGTTGGGGTTGGCCGGGGTTTCGCAATAGACCATGCGGGTGGCAGGGGACAATGCCGCGCGCAGGGCGGCCAGGTCGGTGAGGTCGACGTGTCGCACCCGGATGCCGAACTCAGCAAGGCCATGGTGCAGCAGGGCAAAGGTGCAGCCATACAGGGTCTGGCTGACGATCACTTCATCGCCCGGGCGCAGCAGGGTCCAGAACGTTGCGGCAATCGCACCCATGCCGGAGCTGAAGGCCACGGCAGCTTCGCCGTTTTCCAGGGTTGCCATGCGTGATTCCAACAGTGCCAGGGTCGGGTTGGAAATGCGTGTGTAGAAGTGGCCGCTGGCTTCCCCGGCAAAACAGGCAGCGCCATATTCGGCGGTGGGGAACGCGAAGGTGGCAGATAAATAGATCGGCGGTACGAGGGCGCCGTGATGGTCCTTGGGGTCGTAACCGTGGTGGATGGCGCGGGTAGAAAAGCCGAATGTATTGTGTTTGTTGTTCATGTCGGACGCTCCTTATTTCCTACAATGCTATGCTCATAACCAGAGTTGAACATTGCAAAAAACCCAGGAAAATCCCGGATTTCGGGGCGAATAATCGACAAAAACAACAAATAGAGGCACGTTATGCCCGTGAGTCTGGACCGCACCGACAAAGCCCTTTTAAACGCCTTGCAAGGTAATGCCCGCTTGACCGTGGCCGAACTTGCCGACCGCGTCGCCCTGACCACCTCGCCGTGCTGGCGACGGGTGCGCAACCTGGAGGAGAGCGGGGTGATCAGCGGCTATCAGGCGATTCTGTCGCCCAAGGCGCTGGGGTATGGCGTGACGGCGTTTGTCAGCATCATGATGGAAAGCCACACTCAGGAAATCGCCCGGGCATTCGAGCAACGGCTGCTGGAGATTCCCGAAGTTGTCGCCTGCCACAACGTGTCGGGGCGCTATGACTTTTTGCTCGAGGTGGTGGCCAAAGACCTGGAGTCGTTTGGCGAGTTTGCGCGTGAGGTGTTGCAGACGTTGCCCTGTGTTAAAGAAATCTACTCAAGTTTTTCCTATAAGTCGGTGCGGCCTTTACGGGTGATTCCGCTACCGGGCTGAAGCGGCCTCATGCACGCCCTCAGTCGACTTTCAAATACCCGCGTGGCGTGCTGCCGGTCATGCTTTTGAAGAAGGCGATCAACGCGCTGTCGCTGGCAAAGCCCAACTCGAACGCGCAATAGCCTAGGTTGCGTCCGATGGCAAGCAGTTCGATGGCCCGCATCAGGCGCCACTGCTGGCGCCATTGCTGATAGCCAAGGCCGGTTTCCCGCAGGAAAATCCGGCCGATGGTCTTGGTGCTGGCACCTATCTGTTTTTCCAGGGCTTGCAGGGTCGGCGGTAACCTTTCCAGATCGGCGAGCAAGGGCGCCAGGCGTTTGTCCTGGGGCAAGGGCAGGAGCATCGGTTGTGCGGTGGCCGCCTGGATTTCATCCAGGCACAACGCCAGCAAATGCGCGTAGCGGCCCGTTTGCCAATCGGTGTCGAAGGGCGCCATCGCTATGGGTTCCAGCACTGCGCGCAGCAATGGGCTGACCTCGATCACCCCCACCTGTGCAGGCAATTGATCGGCCAGTGCCGGGCTCAGATACACCGAGCGATAGTCCACGGTTTTGTGCATCACCGCGCGATGCGGCACGCCGCACGGGATCCACGCTGCTCGCGAAGGCGGCAGCAGGCACAGCTGGTTGTCCAGGGTGATACGGGTGCAGCCTTGGCGCGTGAACAGCAGTTGCCCGCGCTGGTGGCGGTGCAGGCCGGAGTCGTGATCACCGAGCAGGGCGGCAATGCCGATGACCGGCGCTGCCAGGTGGTCGGGATCGAAAGTAGCGTCGTTGGCGAGCCAGGCCATAGGTTGTCCGATTTGATGGGTAAATTGTCAAAGTCTGGATAATACTCCAGTCGACAGTCCTTACACTTCTTGCGCTGTTTCAAGCAAAGGAGTTGGGGATGAAGGTTAAATTTTTTTTGCCACTGACGGTCGCGTTGCTGATGTTCCCGCAACTGGCCCAAACGCTCTACAGCCCAGCGCTGGAAGATATCGGCCGGGCGTTTGCGGTGGGGCCGGAGCGGGCCGGGCAGACGTTATCGGTGTATTTCCTGGCGTTCGCTTTTGGCGTGGTGGTGTGGGGCCGGCTGTGTGATCGTTGGGGGCGGCGGCCGGTGATGCTGGCCGGGTTGGCTCTGTACGTGGCTGCCTCGGTGCTGGCCTTGGGCATGACCAGCTTCAACGGTTTGTTGCTGGCCCAGGCGTTGGCGGCGTTTGGCGCGGCGGTCGGTTCGGTGGTGACGCAGACCGTGCTGCGTGACCGTTTCAAGGGCGTGCAATTGGCCCAGGTATTCTCGCTGATGGGCATTGCCCTGGCCGCCAGCCCGGCCGTGGGCCTGTTCACGGGCGCCAGCCTGGTGCAGTTCTTCGGTTATCGCGGTGTGCTCAGTGGTTTGTTGCTGCTCTCGCTGACCTTATGGGCGTGGTGCGTGTGGGCGTTGCCCGAGACCCGTCCAGCCTCGATGCCGACGGCCGCGCTGGGCCAGACGTTGCGGTTGCTGCTCAGGGATGCCGGGATCTGGCGTTCGGTGGGGCTGGTGGCGGCGTTCAATATTGCGCTGTTCAGCTATTACAGCGTGGGGCCATTCATCTTTTCGCGGCTGGGTTTGTCTGCCGCCGACTTCGGCTACAGCGGCGTCTTGCTGGCGCTGGGCTCCGGGTGTGGTGCGTGGCTGAACAAGCGACTGCTCAAGCGTGGGGTAAACGGCGAGCGATTAGTGCTGATCGCCGCCGGTGTCGCAGTGCTGGGTGGCTTGCTGGTCGTGCTGCTGCAACACAGCGGGTTATTTGTCTGGCCGATGCTGCTGGTGGTACTGGCATTCGGCATGGCCATCCCCAATGTGCTGGGGGCCGCGCTGGTGGCCTACCAAGATCGTCTGGGCACTGCCGCCGCGCTGTTTGGTTTGTTGTATTACCTGGTGATCGGCGCTGGGTTGACCCTGGTCGCCTGGGCCCAGGACCTGGGTTGGAGTCTGTTGGTCTGTGGTTTGGCGGCGCTGTGGCTGGCAGCGCCGCGCAGGCTCAGAAGTTAACCGAAGCACTCAGGCGCGCGGTCAAGGGCGCGCCCTGGAACAGGTAGTCGTCGCCCAGGTATTCACCCGCATCGCGCCAGTAGCGTTTGTCGAACAGGTTATCGACGCTGAGGCGGAACACGGTCTCATAGCCGTCGATTTTGGTGGTGTAGCGGCTGCCGACATTCACTACGGCGTAGTCGCCCACTTGCACATTGCCGGTGCGGTCGGCGTACTTCTTGGCGCTGTATTGCACGCCGCCCAGCACGGCCAGCCCATTCATCCACGGCAGGGCGTAATCGGCATACAGGCTGGCGCGCAGTTTGGGGACGTTGAGCGCCTGGTGGCCTTCGTAGTCTGGCGTGCCGCTGTTGTTCACGCGGGCACGAATCGCCGCGACGCTGGTGGCGATCTGCAGGCGGTCGGTGGCCCAGCCGTTGGCGGAGAGTTCCAGGCCGGTGTTTTTTTGTTCGCCTTGTTGGACGTAGATAAACTCGAGGCCTTCGGGTTTTGCGTATTGATAGGCCTGGCGGGTCTGGAATACGGCGGCGGCGAAGCTGATGCGGTGCCAGTCGTATTTCACGCCGGCTTCGATTTGCCGGGACACGGTTGGGGCCAGGGTTTCATCGGGAATTCGGGCAAACCACGGTGCCGTGCCGCCCAATGACAAGCCCTTGCTGTAGCTGGTGTACAGCGAGATATTTTCCACGGGTTTATAGATCAACGAAGCTTGAGGCAGGAATACGTATTGCTGGGTGTGGCGCGCCTGGTTGCCTTGGTCATCGTAGGCTTTTTCATCCAGACGCACTTCGCGCCCACCAATGATGGTTTGCCATTGCTCGTTGAAGCGGATGCGGTCGGTGACGAACAGGCCGTACTGACGGCTGTCGAGGTTGCGATGGCTTGGGTTCAGCGGCTTATCAGTAGGCTCGAAGGTCGGTGCGTCTTGGTTGATATTACCGCTGCCGATGTATTCGTTGACGGACTTGCGCTTGTCGATCACCCGGCGAAACGCGCTGGTGCCGAAAGTCAGTTCATGGCCCAGGCTGCCGGTGTCGAACAGGCCTGTTATTGCCGCCTGTACTTCATCATCACGGCGGGTGTCGTCGGGGCTGCGGTAGTCGTAGACGTCGTAGTCGCCTTCCGGGCTGAAGGTGTTGGCGTTGCAGCTACCGACGTAGTAACAGCCCCAGGCAAACGAGCTGTAATCATCAATCACCACTTTGCTGTGGGCGGCACTGAGGCTGCCTTTCCACTGATCACTGAAGCGGTATTCAAACTTGCCATTGAGGTTCAGCGAATCGATGCCGACCTGATGGGAACCACTCTGGTGCCCCAGCAATTTCTTCGGTGACGCGTCATGGGGCACTTCGGTGCCGCCCAGCAGTTGATAACCCGGCACGGAGCGCTGTTGCTTGTTCTGGTATTCCGCGTCCAGTTGCAGCACCGCGTCGGGGCTGATGTTCCAGTCGAAGGCCAGGGACACAAAATCGCGCTGGCCATCGGCGTGCTCGACATACGAATTGAGGTCTTCGTGGGCGACGTTGGCGCGCAGGCCGAATTGCTGCTCGCTGCCAAACCAGCCACCCACGTCGGTGGCTATGTAACCGCTGCCTCGGTCATCGGTGGACACGGTAACCGAGCGCACATCTTCCGGGCGTTTTGTCACGTAGTTGATCACGCCGCTGGGTTCGGAAATACCGCTTTGCAAACCCGCCAGGCCCTTGAGCACTTCGACCTGCTGCTTGTTTTCCAGGGCGACGTTTTGCTCGCCAGTGATGGTGCGGCCGTTGATTTTGTAGCTGCTCGCGGCGTTCAGTGAGAAGCCGCGGATCACGAAGTTTTCGTAGTAGCCGATGGGGGCGTAGCTGTCGCCTACCGAGGCGTCGTTGCGCAGCACTTCGCTGAGCAGGCGCGCCTGCTGGTCTTTGATCAGTTCGGCGTTGATCACGGTGATTGATGCCGGAGTGTCCAGCAACGGCGCTTCGTTGAAGCCGCCGACCGAGGCGCTGTTGGTGCGATAGCCGGAGTCTTCCTGGCCCTGGACGTTTACCGCCGGTAGTTCGATTTCAGCGGCCATGCTGTTGCCCAGGCTGCTGCTGAGTAGCAGGCCAAGGGCGAAACGTGAGGTAACGACGGGACGAAAACGCACAACCATGGGGGTAGGGCCTTAAAGCGCAGGGCGGGGGGCGCATAAGCTAGGGGGATGTGCTGGGATTTACAAGTTATTGAGAATGGTTGTGTTGTGTACATATCCGTTGCTGCGGTAACGGCTGAGTAGGGTTCCGCTCTTACAGCGGGTCACTTTTGGCAAACGCCCGGAATGCCGGCCCAGCCAAAAGTAACCAAAAGGTCTTCGCCCCACCACTCGGTGCCTCGCTTAGGCTCGGTGTGCCAGAACGAAGGCTTGAATCCGTGGTTAACGGGGCGCCTCAGATCAAGATCAAAATCTACAGCACGGCGGCCTAGTAGCCGACCTGAGTGGTTGAATCAAAAGCGAAAGGCGGATTTGCATACACTGAAGAGCTGCTTTTCTGTGGGAGCTGGCTTGCCTGCGATGCAGACACCTCGGTACATCAGGTACAACCGGTTGATGCCATCGCAGGCAAGCCAGCTCCCACCTTTGACCGAGTATGGCTCTGCTGTTGCTGCGGCTCTTACATCCTTTGGCCCCCAGGTCAGTACCAAAAACACCCGTCAACCCAAACGCCTGAGCGTCTCACTGGGCAACTCCCGAAACAACGCCCGATAACTCTGCGAAAACCGCCCCAAGTGCCAGAACGACCAGTTCATCGCCACCTCAGCCACCGTAGCCCGAGTCGAGCTCAACAACTCACGCCGCGCCCCGTTCAACCGGCGCAAGCGCAACCACTGCGCCGGGCTCATTCCGGTGTAGGTCTTAAAGCCTTGCTGCAATTGGCGTAACGGCACACCGGCGATCTGCGCCAGTTCCAGCAGGTTGGCGGTTTCATCCGGCGCATCCGCCGCCCATTCACCGATACGCGCCATCAACAGGCGCTCGTCACTGCGCCGCTGCAACGAGCTGCGGTCCAGGCACACACAAGCGTTGTCGAGAATAAACAGGCAGTCATCAAGCAATTGCTGGGTGAGGGCATCACGGCTGATAGGGTCAGTCAGCGCGGACAGCCGTGTCAGCGTGCCACTGAGCCATCGGGTGAACAGCGCGTTCTGCTGGCACGTCAGCGGTGCCATGAACAACCCCTCAAGTTTCGCCACATCCAAACCATGGCGCTGCACGAACTGCGGGCCGAATACCACCGCGACTTCGCGGTAGTTTTCCGGGGTGATCCAGGTGTTGCGGCTCTCGCCATTGAGCATGTACAGCGCGTTGTCGCTGCCATCGAAACAGAACGCCAGGGAGCCCGGTGGCGCATTGAAATGCTGCTCCACGCGAGTGTTCATGCACTCTTCGTAAACCTCGACGCCGTGCAGGTCGAGGTAGCGGATCTGCCCGGCAAAATGCCCTGGGGACATCTGCTGGTACTGCTGCACCCAACCGGGTGTCGCACTGCATTGAGCGGCCACATCACCGGTGGTGAAGGCCTGTACGCGCAAAGCTGTTGCCTGTGTCATGGGTAACCTGGGCGCACTCTATTGGTGCGTTATGGTTCGTGCAAAGTGGATAGATGCCGTTTGAAGGCTGGCCCAAGATAGACCTCAATGCGCCGGGAGTACAAGTCGGCGCGTGCAACCAACCCATGACGAGGTCCTTATGAACGCCCCCTTCGATCAGCTGTCCGCCTGGCTGAAAGAACACAAGATTACCGAAGTCGAGTGCGTGATCAGTGATTTGACTGGCATCGCACGCGGCAAAATTGCGCCCACCAACAAGTTCCTGCATGAGCGAGGCATGCGCCTGCCGGAGAGTGTGCTGCTGCAAACGGTGACCGGGGACTTTGTCGACGACGATATCTACTACGACCTGCTCGACCCTGCCGACATCGACATGATCTGCCGGCCGGTGTCCAACGCCACTTACGTGGTGCCGTGGGCGATCGAACCCACCGCCATCGTGATCCATGACACCTTCGACAAGCAGGGCAACCCCATCGAGTTGTCTCCGCGTAACGTGTTGAAAAAAGTCCTGCAACTGTACACCGACAAAGGTTGGCAGCCGATTGTCGCGCCGGAAATGGAGTTCTACCTGACCCAGCGCTGCGAAGACCCGGACCTGCCGCTGAAAACCCCGGTGGGCCGTTCGGGCCGGGCCGAAACCGGGCGCCAGTCGTTTTCCATCGACGCCGCCAACGAATTCGACCCGCTGTTCGAAGACGTCTATGACTGGTGTGAACTGCAGGGTCTGGACCTTGACACGCTGATCCACGAAGACGGCCCGGCACAGATGGAAATCAACTTCCGCCATGGCGACGCCCTCGACCTGGCCGACCAGATCACCGTGTTCAAACGCACCCTGCGTGAAGCCGCGCTCAAGCACAATGTGGCCGCGACCTTTATGGCCAAGCCAGTGGCCGACGAACCGGGCAGCGCCATGCACCTGCACCAGAGCGTGGTGGAGATCGCCACCGGCAAGCCGGTGTTCGTCGACGCCGACGGCAAGATGAGCCAGCTGTTCTTGCATCACATCGGCGGCTTGCAAAAGTACATTCCCAAACTGCTGCCGATGTTCGCGCCGAACGTGAACTCGTTCCGCCGCTTTTTGCCGGACACCTCGGCGCCGGTCAACGTGGAGTGGGGCGAAGAAAACCGCACCGTCGGCCTGCGTGTACCGACCTCCAGCCCCGACGCGATGCGCGTGGAAAACCGCCTGCCGGGCGCGGATGCCAACCCCTACCTGGCGATTGCCGCGAGCTTGCTGTGCGGCTACCTGGGCATGATCGAGCAAATTGAGCCGAGCGCGCCGGTGGAAGGCCGCGCCTATGAGCGCCGCAACCTGCGCTTGCCGTTCACCCTCGAAGATGCCTTGGCGCGCATGGAGGACTGCGACACGGTCAAGCAGTACCTGGGCGATAAGTTCGTGCGTGGCTATGTGGCGGTCAAGCGCGCCGAGCACGAGAATTTCAAGCGAGTGATCAGTTCCTGGGAGCGTGAGTTCCTGCTGTTGAGCGTCTAAAAAACCAATAAAGGGGTGTCGATATGCGTCTTGTGAAAAAGCTTCTCCCGCTGGCTCTTGTCGCGGCGTTCAGCAGCAGCGGCCAGGCCGCCCAGACGGTCAGTGTCTATAACTGGACCGACTATATCGGCGAGACCACCTTGGCCGATTTCCAGGCCAAGACCGGGATCAAGGTGATCTATGACGTGTTCGACTCCAACGAAACCCTGGAAGGCAAGTTGCTCGCCGGGCGCACCGGCTATGACGTGGTGGTGCCGTCCAACCACTTCCTGGCACGCCAGGTAAAAGCCGGCGCGTTCTTGAAACTCGACCGCTCGCAGTTGCCCAACTTCAAGAACCTCGATCCCAAACTGCTCAAGCTGCTGGAGAAAAACGACCCCGGCAACGCGCACTCGGTGCCGTACCTGTGGGGCACCAACGGCATCGGCTACAACGTCGACAAGGTCAAGCAAGTGCTGGGCATCGACCACATCGACTCATGGGCGGTGCTGTTTGAGCCCGAGAACATCAAGAAGCTGCACGAGTGCGGCGTGGCTTTTCTCGATTCAGCCGATGAGCTGTTCCCGGCGATTCTCAATTACATGGGCAAAGACCCGCGCAGCGAAAACCCCGAGGACTACAAACAGGCCGAAGCCAAGCTGCTGACGTTGCGCCCGTACATCACCTACTTCCATTCGTCCAAGTACATCTCGGACCTGGCCAACGGCGATATCTGCGTGGCCTTCGGCTATTCAGGCGACGTATTTCAAGCCGCCAACCGCGCCAAGGAAGCCAGGAACGGCGTGAACATCGCCTACTCGATTCCCAAGGAAGGCTCCAACCTGTGGTTCGACTTGCTGGCGATTCCTGCCGACGCCGGGAACCCGAAAGAGGCCCACGCCTTCATCAATTATTTGCTCGACCCAGAGGTGATCGCCAAGGTCAGTGCCGCGGTCGGTTATGCCAACGCCAACCCGGCGGCCAAGCCCTTTATGGCGCCGGAGCTGGTCAACAACCCTGAGGTGTACCCGTCCCAGGAAGTGCTCGACAAACTCTATATTTCCACCACGCCGACCCCGGCGACCATGCGCCTGATGACCCGCGCCTGGAGCAAAGTGAAGACCAACAAATGATCCCGTCCAATGACCACGCCCGGTCCTACTACCGGGCTTCGGCCAATACCATGCCGGAGCGCCCGTCACTGGGCGCCGACCTGAGCGCCGATGTGTGCGTGATAGGCGGCGGGTTCACTGGCGTCAACACCGCCATCGAACTGGCCCAGCGCGGGCTCTCGGTGATCCTGCTGGAGGCCCGGCGCATCGGCTGGGGCGCCAGTGGGCGTAATGGCGGGCAACTGATTCGTGGTATCGGCCATGATGTGTCGGGGTTCGCCAAGTATGTGGGTGAGGAGGGCGTGCGTTACCTGCAGCACGCCGGGATCGACTCGGTGGCGCTGGTGGGCGAGCGTATCGCCCAGCACAACATTGACTGCGATTTGCGTTGGGGCTTTTGCGAACTGGCCAACACCCCGGCGCAGTTTGCCGCGTTCAAGGGCGAGCAGGCCGGCCTGGCAGCGCTGGGTTATGCCCCTGAAACCCGCCTGGTCGGCCCGCAAGACATGGCGCAGGTGGTGGGCTCCAGCGTCTACGCTGGCGGCCTGGTGGACATGGGCTCCGGGCACTTGCACCCGTTGAACCTGGTGCTGGGCGAGGCGCAGGTGGCCGAGTCGCTCGGGGTGAAGATTTTCGAACGGACCCAGGTGCTGGAGCTTGTACACGGCGATACGGTGCAGGTGCGTTGCGCCGGCGGCACGGTGCGCGCGGCTAATCTGGTACTGGCTTGTAACGCGCACTTGGAGGAACTGGAACCGCGCTTGAGCGGTAAGGTACTGCCGGCGGGCAGCTACATCATCGCCACCGAGCCTCTGTCGGTCGAATTGGCCCAGCAGTTGATTCCGCAAAACCTCGCCCTGTGCGATCAGAAAGTCGGGCTCGATTACTACCGGCTCTCGGCTGACCGGCGCCTGCTGTTCGGCGGCGCCTGCCATTACTCGGGGCGTGACCCTGCGGATATTGCCGCGTATATGCAGCCCAAGTTGCTCAAGGTGTTCCCGCAGTTGGCAGGCACCGCCATCGAGTTCCAGTGGGGCGGCAAGATCGGCATCACCGCCAACCGCTTTCCCCAGGTCGGGCGCCTCAAGCAGTACCCGAATGTGTTCTACGCCCAGGGCTATTCCGGGCATGGCCTGAACGTGACCCACTGGTGCGCGCGCCTGCTTGCCGAAGGCATTCACGCCGGTGCAAGCCACGGCCTGGATATCTTCAGCCAAGTGCCGCACATGACCTTCCCCGGCGGCAAGGCCCTGCGCTCGCCGCTGCTGGCGTTGGGGATGCTGTGGTATCGGTTGCGAGAAATGCTCTGACTGGCAGCCGCGTTTAACCGGATGAGCCTGAGGGGGAAAGATTGAGGTAAGGGCGTGAGTGGCTGACATTGGACCGAGTATGTCCGGGGCGATGAGGTTACCCGTTGCCCTGGCCTTCACAGGCTTTCAGTCAGCACCTTCCTGAACGTTTCCACCAAAGGCCGCAAATTAACCCGGTGCCATGCCGCCCACAGCGGCGTGGTGTAGGTCAGCCATGGCAATTCACGCAACACCACCCCAGGCGGCGCATTCCGGCTCAGCCCCTTTTGCACCATCGCCACACCCAAACCCGAGGCCACCAACCCCAGGGCGGTAAACGGCTCACTGGCTTCCATAGGGATTTGCGGCGTAAAACCAGCACGAATGCACGCCGCCACAAAGTCATCCGCCGGGTTGGCGCCAGGCTTGCGTTGCACGCCGATCCACTCCTGATCAGCCAGATGCTCGGGTAACAACTCGCTGTGGCGCGCCAATGCATGATGTTCCGGCAGCGCCAGCAGCATCGGGTCGTCCAGCACCTGCAGCGCCGTCAGGTCCGGGTCATCGGTGGCCGGTGGCTCGCCGACCAGGGCAATGTCGAGGCTGCGTTGACGCAAGCCTTCGAGCTGTTCCAGCGACGGCAAGTTGTACAGCTTGATATGCACGGTAGGCCGGTCATCGCTCAATACGCGCAACGCATTGGGCAGCACGCCGGCGTGCATCGCGTTTTCGATGTAGCCGATGCACAAGCCGCCTTCTTCGCCGCGTCCCAGGCGTTTGCCCAAGGATTCCAAGCGATTGGCGTGGGTCAACAGCGCCTTGGTTTCCGCCAGGAACGTCTGGCCATCGCGGGTCAGGCGGATGCGCTGCTGGCTGCGTTCGAACAAGGTCAGGCCCAGGCGCTCTTCAAGCTGGGCGATCTGGCGGCTCAGCGGTGACTGCGAGATATGCAGGCGCTCGGCGGCACGGCCGACGTGTTCTTCTTCCGCGACCACTTCGAAGTAGCGCAGTTGGCGAAGATCAATCATGTGTAAGACCTTTCAGGACTCAAGTTGGTCGCAGTATGTCTTGGACGGTCCGATCTATGCAATCTAGGATCTGCTCAACGGTCACAGCGACCCACAACCGATTGAGGACCCACCATGAGCTTGAAAGACAAATTGCCCGGCCCGCTGGGCTTCGGCACCGCACCGCTGGGCAATATGTTCCGCGCAATTGCCGAAGACGAAGCCCAGGCCACCGTCGAGGCTGCCTGGAATCACGGCGTGCGTTACTTCGACACCGCTCCCTTCTACGGCTCGGGCCTGTCGGAAATCCGCCTGGGCCATGCGCTGTCTCAGTACAACCGCGATGACTTCGTGCTCAGCACCAAAGTTGGCCGGGTGATTCTCGATGAAGTCGAAGAAAGCGCCCGCGACCTCGGCGAAAAAAGCGGCGTGTTCGAACACGGCCGCCCCAACAAGATGCTCAATGACTACAGTGCCGACGCCACCTTGCGTTCCATCGAAGACAGCCTCGAGCGCCTGCAAACCGACCGCCTGGACATCGTGTGGATTCACGACATCGCCCAGGACTTTTACGGCGACCAATGGCTGGACTACTTCAACCAGGCCCGCACCGGCGCCTTCAAGGTGCTGACCCGCCTGCGCGAAGAAGGCGTGATCAAGGCCTGGGGCCTGGGCGTCAACCGCGTTGAACCCTGCGAGTTGACCCTTGACCTCAGCGAAGCCCGGCCCGATGGCTTCCTGCTGGCCGGCCGCTACACTTTGCTGGACCACGAACGTGCCTTGCAGCGTTTGATGGACGCAGCCTTGGCGCAGAATGTCGAGATCGTCGTCGGCGGGCCTTACAGCTCCGGCATTCTGGCCGGTGGCGCGCACTTCGAATACCAGCAGGCGAGCCCCGCGATCATCGATAAAGTCGAGCAGATCAAGGCGATTGCCCAGGCGTTTGGGGTAAGTATAAAAGCCGCAGCCCTGCAATTTTCCCTGGCGCATCCGGCCGTGGCGGCGGTGATTCCAGGTGCCAGTCGTCCGGGGCGGATTGCCGAAGACGTTGCGGCGTTGTCAGAGAAGATCCCGGCAGCCTTCTGGCAGGCGCTGCGCGAGGCCCGGTTGATTTCGGCCCGTGCGCCTCTGCCGCTCTAACTTCAGGAGTACCACCGATGAACATTGATGTAAGCGGCAAAGTAGCTATCGTCAGCGGCAGCACCGCCGGTATTGGCCTGGGCATCAGCCAGGCGCTGGCCGCCTGCGGTGCCACCGTGGTGGTGATCGGGCGCGAATCGGGCAAGGTCGACGATGCGCTGGCAAGCATTCGCCAGGCGGTGCCGGGCGCTGATCTGCGCGGGCTGGTGGCGGATCTTGGCACCGCCGAAGGCGCCGCGAAACTGTTCGCCGCCGAACCGCGTGCCGACATCCTGGTCAACAACCTCGGCATCTTCAACGATGTGGATTTCTTTGATGCGCCCGACAGCGAGTGGACCCGCTTCTATGAGGTCAATGTGATTTCCGGCGTGCGCCTGGCACGGCATTACACGCCCGGCATGGTCGAGCAGGGCTGGGGGCGGGTGATCTTCCTGTCGTCGGAGTCCGGCGTGGCCACACCGGCCGACATGATCAACTACGGCGTGACCAAAAGCGCCAACCTCGCGGTTTCCCATGGCCTGGCCAAGCGCCTGGCGGGCACCGGCGTGACGGTTAACGCAGTGCTGCCGGGGCCGACCTTTACCGACGGCCTGGAGCAGATGCTCAAGGACGCCACACAGAAGTCCGGGCGCAGTGCGCGGGACGAGGCCGACGTATTTGTACGTAACGCACGGCCGACCTCGATCATCCAGCGCGCGGCGAATGTGGATGAAGTGGCGAACCTGGTGGCGTACATTGCTTCACCGCTGTCCTCTGCAACCACAGGCGCTGCGCTGCGGGTCGACGGTGGTGTTGTCGACAGCATGGCGATCTGAAGTCTTTATTTTTCCTGGAGTATTTAGTGTGGCGACAGCTTCTTCTGTAATTGAAATCCCGGTTTCGGCCGATCAGGTCTGGCAATTGGTCGGTGGCTTCAACGCGCTGCCGGATTGGCTGCCGTTTATCGTCAAGAGCGAGCCGAGCGAGGGCGGGCGCGTGCGCCACCTGCAAACCGCAGATGGCGGTGTGGTAGTCGAGCGTTTGCAGCGTTTTGATAACGTGGCGCGCAGCTACAGCTACACCATCGAGCAATCGCCGTTTCCGGTGAGTGCTTACCTTGCGACCTTGCAGGTTGAGGCGCTCACCGACAGCTCGGCGAAAGTGACCTGGTCCGGCGTGTTCACCCCGGCAGCCGGGACCACGGACGCGGCGGTGGAAGAGTTGTTCACCGGTGTTTACAGCGGCGGCCTCGAAGCGCTGCGCGCCAACTTCTAACTAACCGGCAAAGCCGTTCCAATGTGGGAGCTGGCTTGCCTGCGATAGCGGAGTGTCAGGCACTGCAAATTTGCCGGGTACATCGTCATCGCAGGCAAGCCAGCTCCCACACGGTTTTGTAGCGCCTGGAGATGATCGTTCCCACGCTCTGCGTGGGAATGCCTCTTGTGACGCTCCGCGTCACGCTGTGGGACGCGGAGCGTCCTGGGCTGCATTCCCACGCGGAGCGTGGGAACGATCAGGCTTCGGGCATCAACTGCTGCCGACACTCCAGCACCAACCGCGCACCGCCACGCTGGCTGCTGCCAACCTCCAGCTTGAACCCGTGCAAGTTGATGATCGCCGCCACAATCGACAAGCCCAAACCGAAGCCGCCTTGCTGGTCGCTTTCATCCACGCGATAAAAACGCTGGAACACCGCATCACGTTCCGCCGCCGGAATACCCGGCCCGGAGTCGTGCACTTCGATGCGCGTGCTGCCGCCGTCATTCACACCACGCAAGATCACCTCGCCACCGGCGGGCGAGAACTTGATCGAGTTGCTCAGCAGGTTGGCCAAGGCTTCGAACAGCAGCGCACGGTCGCCGGTGATCCACGGCAGCGCTTCGGGCACTTCGAGGCGCAACTGCAATTCGCCTTCCTCGGCCAACGGCAGATAAAAGTCATGCAGCTCGCGCAGCAGTGGCAACGGGTCCATTACCAGGAAACCCGAGCGGCGCTGGTGGTCTTCCAGCTCCGAGATGCGCAATAGCCCGCGAAAGCGCGCCATCAGCGTGTCGGTCTCGGCGATGGCGTCGTCGAGCTTCACCGCGTACACCGAGTTTTCCTCGGCTTCCTGCTTGATGCGGTAAAGCTGCGCGCGCAAGCGTGTCAGCGGGGTGCGCAGGTCGTGGGCAATGTTGTCGCACACGCCCTTGACCTCGTTCATCAGCTTCTCGATGCGGTCGAGCATGGCGTTGACGATGGCCGCGAGCATGTCCAGCTCATCACGGCGATTCGACAGCGGCAAACGGTGGGTCAGGTCGCCGGCGACGATAGCCTCGGCGCTGGCCTGGATCCCGCGAATACGCCGCAGCGGGCGGCGGCGCAACAAATGCCAGCCGGCCGCGCCGGGAATAATCGTCAACGACAGCGCCCACAGCAGTGCATGCCAGATTATCCGGGTGACGCCGAACAGCGAACCGTTGGCCCGCACCAGCACCAGCCAGCGGCCGTCTTCGGTGTGGGTGGCGACGGCGTCGCAGCTGTCTTTGGGCAGTTTGGGGTCGTCGGACTCGACGCAATTGGCCAGCGCGTGGATCTTGCCGTCCAGCGGCAAGTCCGGTGGCACGGCGCGAATTGGCCCGCTCAGGGGGCGAAATTGCTCATCGAACAGGCCATAGGCGTCCACGCCCTTCATGTCGAAGGTCATGCTGGTGGTCAGGGCTTCCACCAGTTCTTCGCCGTCGAAACGCTGAAACAAGTGCTGGCGCTGCATCAGCGAGTGGCGGGACAGGTCGCCCAGGTAACCCGAGACTTCGAAATACAGCACCCCCATGAGGATGCAACTCCAGGCCACGAACAGCGAACTGTAGAGCGCCAGCAAGCGGCTGCTGGAGGAGCGCCAGCCCTTAGAGGGGTTCAGCAATGACATAACCGGAACCTCGTACCGTGCGGATCAGCGGTGTGAGGCCCGGTGGATCGATTTTCTTGCGCAGGCGACCGATGTGCACATCGATCAGGTTGGTGCCCGGGTCGAAGTGATAACCCCAGACTTCCTCGAAGATCATCATCCGCGACAGGATCTGCCCGGTGTTGCGCATCAGAAACTCAAGCAGTTTGTATTCGGTGGGCAGCAGGCTCAGCGGCTGCTCGGCACGGCTGGCTTCGCGGCTGATCAGGTTCAGTTCCAGGTCGGCCACGCGCAGGGCGGTTTCGAACTCCTTGACCGTGCTTTTGCGCCGCAGCAGGACTTCGACACGGGCAGCCATTTCGTCGGAGGCGAACGGCTTGGTCAAGTAGTCATCACCACCGGCCCGCAGGCCGCGCACGCGTTCGTCGACATCGGAGAGGGCGCTGATCATCAAGATCGGCGTCGACACCCCGATGGTGCGCAGGGTCGTGACGATGGCCAGGCCATCCAGCTCCGGCAGCATCCGGTCGAGGGTGATCAGATCGTAATCACCACTCACAGCGCGGACCAGGCCTTCGCGGCCGTTGTCCACCCAATCCACGTCCAGTCCATGGCTACTCAGCTCGGCGACGATCTCGCGGGCCGTTACGGCGTCATCCTCGATGGTCAAAATACGGGTCATAGGATTACCTGGTGAGCGATTCACACTAGAAGTGGGGTCATTTTGCCAAGAAGTAGCTGAATGTTTCCTAAATTAAACTTCATCTTGGCAAAACCACCACAAATATCCGGGTTGCACACAATCATTGTGGGAGCTGGCTTGCCTGCGATAGCGGTGTGTCAGAGACAAAATATCAACCTGGAAGACCGCTATCGCAGGCAAGCCAGCTCCCACAGTGAGCGGGTTTGCAGGGAGATTGCATAAAGCACGCCCGCCACTGCTGTTTCTTGCAAGTTGCACGGTCCTGCGAAGTTCAAATTACTTAACTCGTTGAAATAACATGATTTTAATTTTTGGCCCGGCTGGCACGCTGCCTGCACTGTCCCTTTTGAGACTTGTAACACTATTTTTCCTGCCGGGAGCAAAACAACAATGATCACATCGTCATCCACGCTGCAAGAGTCAAGCGCGCGCTCTGGGGTTTCCTGGGGCGCAATCTTTGCCGGGGCCGCTGCGGCGGCTGCACTGTCGCTTATCCTGGTGCTGTTGGGCTTCGGCCTGGGCTTTTCGGCGGTGTCGCCGTGGGCCGACAGCGGCATGAGCGCCAAGGGGCTGGGTATTTCCACGATTATCTGGCTGGCATTCACCCAAATCGTCGCTTCGGGCCTGGGCGGTTACATTGCCGGCCGGTTGCGTGTGAAGTGGGCGAATATGCATGGCGATGAAGTGTACTTTCGCGACACGGCCCATGGTTTCCTCGCCTGGGCCGTCGCAACCCTGGTCACCGCGGTACTGGTGGTCGGTTCGGTCAGCAGCGTGGTCAGTGGCGGCGTGAAAGCCGGTGCCAGTGTCGCAGCAGGTGCCGCCAGCGGCATCAGCCAGGCCGCCGGTAGCGCAGCCAAGGGCGCCAACAGCGGCGACTTCGACTACTACGTCGACAGCCTGTTCCGCGATGACCGCCCAGCTGCCGTCAGCGATGACGCGGTACACGGCGTGGTCGCACGCATCCTCACCCGCACCCTGAGCAACGACGGCCAATTGGCACCGGAGGACCGTGCCTACCTGGCCCAGTTGATCAGCCAGCGCACCAACCTCAGCCAGGCCGACGCCGGAGCGCGTATTGACAAGGTCTACGGCGAAGCCCGTAAAGCCATTGACGATGCCAAGCTCAAAGCCAAGCAAGCGGCCGATACTGCCGCCAAAGTCGCTGCCTACACCTCGCTGTGGACCTTTGTGGCCCTGTTGATCGGCGCGTTCTTTGCCAGCTTCGCAGCAACCTTCGGCGGTCGTCGTCGGGATGCTGTGGTGTACGTCGAAACCGAAAACTACGTTCGTTAATTCAAGGAGAACATCATGCGCTCATTACTACTGTGGTTCCTCGGCGTGCCGATTCCGGTGATCATCCTGATCGCGATTTTCATGCACTGATTCAGGTTAACTGTGGGAGCGGCGGTGCGACGACTCGACTTGCCCGCGATGACGGAGTGTAAGTTGATGGTTTATCTAACTGACACACCGCTATCGCGGGCAAGTCGAGTCGTCGCACCACCGCTCCCACATTTGGTTTTGTGTAATGTCAGCCAGCTTGTGATAAGAAGCGCGCTCGCCGCTGCGGTCATGATCACCAAGGGCAGTGAAGTGCCATCCGACAACAACCCCGTCACCCAGCTGCTCACCGCCGTCAGGATCATCTGGATAAAAAAGAACAACCCCGACGCCGTCCCCGCAATCGCGCCATAGGGCTGCAGCACCGACAGCTGGCAGGCCGGAATCACCATCCCCACCGACACCATGATCACCACCATCGGCAGCACAATCGCCAGCCATTCTCCCGGCAGCGCGAGGGTCGCCATCGCCAGCAAAACACTGCCCAGCACATTCAGGCCGATCCCAGCGTTGATCAAGTGGTCGGGCTCGAAGCGCAATACCAAACGGCGAAACAGGTTCGCCCCGAGCATGTAGCCGCTGATCGTCGCGGCGAATACCAGCGCGTATTCCGTGGCCGTCAGTTGGTAGCCGCGCTGCAACAGCGAAGACGACTCGCTGATAAACGGAAAATACGTGCTGTACACACAGCCGATGGCCAAGGCGTACCGCAGGAAATAGCGGTCGCGCAGCAGTTGGCCATACACGCGCAGCAGGTTGCTCGGCGGCGCAGCGGCAACTTCGGTCGGGCGGGTTTCCGGCAGGCGGCGGTAAACCACCAGGTACAGCACGGCGCCGATCACGGCCAGCAGCCCAAACAAGCCACGCCAGTTGATCAAGGGCAGCATCAGGCTGCCAAGCACCGGCGCGGCCATCGGCGAGATGGCCATGGCCATGGAGATCAGGCCGAGCAGACGCGCCTGTTCGTGGCGGTCGAAGTAATCGCGCACGATCACCCGACCGATCACCGTGGTACAGCAGCCGCCGAGGGCCTGGAACAGCCGGGCGATCACCAGCACGCCGAGGTTGTCGGCCTGGGCGCAGGTCACCGTCGCCACCACGTACAGCAGCAGCCCGGCCAGCAAGACCGGGCGCCGGCCGAAGCGGTCGGTCAACGGGCCGCTGACCAGCAGGGAAATCGCCGAACCCAAGGTGTACAGCGTGAGGGTCAATTGCAGTTGGCTGTCGCTGCTGTGGAAGTAGTCGGCCATGGCGGGCAAGGCTGGCAGGTGCAGGTCGAGGGTGAGACGGGGCAGGGCGATCAGCACGGTCAGCAGGACCAGCCAGAACCCGGTGGAGAGGGCGCGTTGAGTCATGGGAAGCTTCTTTGCTAACGAGTAGAGCCTGAACTCTAACGACTTTGTGGTTTAATTCTTTGAGCCGCTTATGGCTTAAAACACTGGACCACTTATGCGCCGAGGAAAAACCGCCGCCATCTTGGACTTGCCGCGCCCGGATACGCTGGACGTCAGCAAGCAGCAGGGTGCCTATGACGCGTTGCGCGCCGCCATCCTCAATCGCCAGTTGCCGGTGGGCAGCCGCTTGCCCTCGACCCGCAGCCTGGCCGAGCGTTGGTTGGTGTCGCGTGGCACCCTGGAGGCGGCGTTCGAGCGCTTGCACAGCGAGGGGTATGTCGAGCGCGTGGCGGGCTCCGGCACGCGGGTGAGTGCAGTGATCCCCGAGGAGTTTATCGCGGCCCCGGCGCCGAGCAGCAAACCGCGCCGCTTGGCCGTGCCTGATCAGCCCGACGCCGGCGTGCAAAGCCACGTGCCTTTTGTGGCCCGGCGCCCGGATGCCAGTCTGTTCGACTTGAAAACCTGGGCACGCTGTATTTCCCGTGGCTTGCTGTCGGCGGGGCCGGGTGCGCTGGAGGCCGCGCACCCGGCCGGGTTACCGGCGTTGCGCGAGAAAATCGCCGACTACCTGCGCAGTTACCGCGGCATGCACTGCGAGGCGGATGAGGTGATTGTCACCACGGGCATTCGTCACGCCCTCGACCTGATCGCGCGCACGCTGCTCAAACCCGGCGACACGGCATGCGTCGAAGACCCAGGCTATAAGCCTGCGCGGCGCCTGTTCAGCCTGGCTGGCGCGCAGGTTCAATCGATCCCGGTCACGGCCGAAGGCCTCGACACCGACCAACTCCCAGCCACGGCGCGGTTGGCTTACGTGTCGCCTGCCCACCAGGCGCCCTTGGGCATGACCTTGTCGGTCTCGCGCCGCCTGGCATTGCTGGACTGGGCTGCTCGCGCTGACGCCTGGGTGGTCGAAGACGATTACGACAGCGAATACAACTACAACAGCGCGCCGCTGGCCGCGCTCAAATCCCTCGATTCCGGCGACCGGGTAATCTATTGCGGCAGCTTCAACAAGAACCTGTTTCCCGGCTTGCGTGTGGGTTTCATGGTGGTGCCCAGGGCGCTGCGGCCTGCGTTATTGCACACTTCACAATGGACCGGGCATTCGGTGGGCGCCACGGATCAATTGGGCTTGGTCGAATTCCTGGGCAGTGGGGCGTTTGTGCGTCATTTGCGCGCTTCACGCCAGGCTTATCAGGCGCGCCGCGATGCATTGCTCGCCTGCCTGCCGGACGGCTGCACGGTCAGCGGCCAGCAGGCCGGGTTGCATTTTGTGCTGTGGTTGCCGGCAGGCGTCTGCGAGGCGGATTTTTGTAGCCGCGCTGCCGCCGTCGGCCTGACTTTGCAGCCGTTGGGCAAGTTCTGTGACGAGGCCAGCCTGTCGCCTGCGGTGATCATCGGCTACACCGCGCTGACCCTGGCGCAGATTCGTTTTCACGGCCGAGTTCTCACGAAATTGTTAATGGCGGCTTAACCGCCCCTTGGCTAGACTCGCGCCCCATGAGCCGCCTCCTGCGTTTAATCCTGGTCATGCTGTTAAGCCTCACGCTTCCCCTGACCGGGATGGCGGGAGTGCCGTCGAGCACCGAGCCGTGCCCGATGAAGATGGCAGACATGCAGGTGATGACCGACATGAGCCCCGACTGCTGCCAGGACGGCTTTGATCACGGCAAAGTCTGCAAGCCGGGCCAGGAATGCAAGACCGGCGGCCTGCTGCAATTGTCCCTGGCGGTGCTCAAGGCACCGCTGGCACGCGCTCATCCTTTGGCCATCGGCCACACATCTGATTTTATCCCCGACCGCACGCCCTCCGGCGTCTGGCGCCCGCCGCGTAGCTGATTCCTGTTGCATCTGAAAACCCATCCCCATTGCGGGATGGCCTTGCTGTGGGCCGCATAACGCGGCGAGCAGTGGAACAGATCAGGAATCTTTACGATGAATTCCCTCTATGTGCGCGCCCTGGTGGTGGGCGTGCTGGTGTGGCCGGTGCTCGCCTCGGCGCTGACCCTGGATGAGGCCCTGCGCCTGGCGCAGAACAACGCGCCTTCGCTGGTGGCTGAATCCGCCAAGCTGCAAGCCGCGACACACGCGGCGATTCCGGCCGGCGAATTGCCCGACCCGAAACTGCTGGTGGGCCTGCAGAATTTTCCCATCGGCGGGCCGAATCGCGGCACGTTGTATGGCGATGACATGACGCAACAAATGATCGGCCTGCAGCAACAGGTGCCCAGCCGCGACAAGCGCAAAGCCCGGGTCGAGCTGGCTGATGCAACCATAGAACGCACCGTCGCCGAAGGGCGCATCGAGCGCCTTAACGTGCGCCAGGCCACTGCGCAGGCGTGGATCCGTGCTTACGCGGTGGAGCGCAAAGAGGCCTTGTTCCAAGACTTCTATCAGCAGAACCGCCTGCTGCAAGACAGCGTGCGCGCGCAGTTGGCCGGCGGGCGCGGCCAGGCGTCCGATGCGGTGATTCCCAAACAGGAAGCCGCCGAATTGGCGGGCCGTGAGGACGAGCTGACCCAGCAACGTGCCCAGGCCCGCGCTGCCCTCAAGCGCTGGATCGGCGCCGCCGCCAATCAAGCCCCCAGCGGCCAGTTACCCAATTGGAGCATCGACAGCCACGGCTACAGCCACAACCTGCATCAACACCCCGAACTGCAAGCCTTCGTGCCGCGCACCCGCGAGGCGCAGGCGCGCGTGCAGGAGGCCAAGGCGCAAAAGACCTCGGACTGGAGCTGGGAAGTCGACTACGGGCACCGCAGCCGTGAGTACGGCGACATGGTCACGCTGCAATTGAGTTTTGACCTGCCGATCTTTCCCGGTCGCCGACAAAGCCCAGGCATCGCGGCCAAGCAGGCCGAGTTGGACCAACTCGACGCCGAACGCGAAGCCGCCACCCGCGAACACACGCAGATGCTCGACGACGACCTGGCGGTTTACCAGCGCCTGGACCGCGCCGTGCAGCGCAGCCAGGACAGCCTGGTGCCGCTGGCCGAAGAAAAAGTCACCCTCAGCCTGGCCGGTTATCGCGCCGGCAAGGGCGATTTGCTCACGGTGGTCGGCGCTCGCCGTGAGCTGGTCGAGGCCCGCTTCAAACAGATTGATGCCATCGAACAGCGCGCCCTGATCGGCGCCCAGCTGTATTTCGCTTACGGGGAACCCAGTCATGAATAATCCAATTGTCGCAGCACTGGTGCTGCTGGGTCTGGGCGCGGGCTATGGGCTGGCGCAATTTCTCTCGGTGGCGTCTGTTGCACCCAAGGACGACAAACCGGCGCTGTACTGGTACGACCCGATGTACCCGCAGCAGAAGTTCGATAAACCCGGCAAGTCACCGTTTATGGACATGCAACTGGTGCCGCGTTATGCCGAAGGCACGGCGGCTGCGGATACGCCGGCAGTGCAGATTGACCCAAGGCAAACCCAGAACATCGGCGTGCGCCTGGCGAGCGTCAGCCGGGGTGTGCTGACGTCGACCCTGGAGCTGTCGGGCATCCTCGCGTTCAACGACCGTGACGTGGCGGTGGTGCAGGCGCGGGCTGCCGGGTTCGTCGAGCGCGTCTATGCGCGGGCACCGGGTGATGTGCTCAAGGCCGGCGCGCCGTTGGCAGACCTGTTGATCCCCGAATGGGCGCCAGCCCAGGAAGAATTTCTGAGCCTGCGCCACAGCGGCGACAGTGGGTTGATCGCGGCAGCCCGGCAACGGTTGCGTCTGAGCGGCATGCCGACCGGGTTGATCCAGCAGATGGAGCGCAGCGGCCGGGTGCAGTCGGTGTTGACCGTCACCAGCCCGTTGAGCGGCGCCCTGCAAAGTTTGGAGGTGCGCGAAGGCATGACGCTGGCGGCAGGGCAGACCCTGGCGCGTATCAATGGCCTGGATCAGGTGTGGCTGCAGGTTGCCGTGCCCGAAGCCCAGGGCTCGACCTTGGCCGTGGGGCAAACCGTGCAGAGCCGTTTTGTCGGTTTGCCGGGCAAAACCGTCGACGGCACCATCAGCGCGATTTTGCCGGCCACCGCCATGGACAGCCGTACTGTGCAAGTGCGTGTCGAGTTGCCCAACCCCGACGGCAACCTGCGTCCCGGCATGACCGCGCAGGTGCGCCTGGCGCAAACCAGCGGGCAAGCGGTGTTGCAAGTGCCCAGTGAAGCCTTGATCCGCACCGGCAAGCGCGTGCTGGTGATGCTGGCCGAGGAGGGCGGGCGCTATCGCCCGGTAGAGGTTGAAGTGGGCGTAGAAAATCAGGACCAAACCGTGATCCTCGGCGGCTTGCAAGAAGGCCAGCAGGTGGTCGCCTCCGGCCAATTCCTGCTCGATTCCGAAGCCAGTTTAAGCGGTATAACCGCGCCAACATCCGACATGTCGGGCATGAGCATGCAGCCAGGAGCCCAGCCATGATCGCCTTGCTGATTCGCTGGTCGGTGGCCAACCGGTTTCTGGTGCTGCTCGCGACCTTGTTCATCACCGCGTGGGGCGTGTGGGCGGCGCAAAATACGCCGGTGGATGCCTTGCCGGACCTCTCGGATGTGCAGGTGATCATCCGCACGCCGTACCCGGGCCAGGCGCCGCAAATTGTCGAAAACCAGGTCACTTACCCGATGACCACCACCATGCTGTCGGTACCGGGCGCCAAGACCGTGCGCGGTTTTTCGTTCTTCGGCGACAGCTATGTGTACGTGCTGTTCGACGAAGGCACTGACCTGTATTGGGCGCGCTCGCGGGTGCTGGAATACCTCAGCCAATTGCAGGCGCGGCTGCCCGCATCGGCCAAGCCATCGTTGGGGCCGGACGCCACCGGGGTGGGCTGGATCTACCAGTACGCCTTGGTGGACCGCAGCGGCCAGCAGGACTTGGCGCAACTGCGTGCGCTGCAGGACTGGTTCCTCAAGTTCGAACTCAAGACCCTGCCGAATGTGGCCGAAGTGGCGACCATCGGCGGCCAGGTCAAGCAGTACCAGGTACAGCTCGACCCGCTGGCCATGGCGAGTCGCGGCGTTACCCAGGCGCAGGTCAAAGAGGCTATCGACAAGGCCAACCAGGAAACCGGCGGCTCGGTGCTGAACATGGGCGAGTCCGAATACGTGGTGCGCGCCTCCGGCTACCTGAAAACCCTGGCGGATTTTCGCGCGATTCCCCTGCGGCTCGGCACCAACAACGTGCCGGTGAGCCTTGGCGACGTGGCAAACATTCAACTTGGCCCGGACCTGCGTCGGGGCATCAGTGAGCTGGACGGCGAGGGCGAAGCCGTCGGCGGCGTGGTGATCCTGCGCAGCGGCAAAAATGCGCGTGAGGCCATTGCAGCGGTCAAGACCAAGCTGGAACAACTGAAAAGCAGCCTGCCGCCCGGCGTGGATATTGTCACCACCTACGATCGCAGCAAGTTGATCGACCGCGCCGTGGATAACCTCAGCCACAAGCTGTTGGAGGAGTTTTTGGTGGTGGCGCTGGTGTGCGGGATTTTTCTCTGGCACCTGCGTTCATCTCTGGTGGCGATTATTTCGCTGCCGGTGGGCGTATTGATCGCCTTTATCGTCATGCGCTTTCAGGGCATCAACGCCAACATCATGTCGCTCGGCGGCATCGCGATTGCCATCGGCGCAATGGTGGATGCGGCGGTGGTGATGATTGAAAACGCCCACAAGAAAATCGAGGCCTGGCACCACGCCAATCCTGGCCGGGAACTGAAAGGTGAGGACCACTGGAGGGTCATGACCGACGCGGCGGTGGAAGTAGGGCCTGCGCTGTTTTTCTGCCTGCTGATCATCACGTTGTCGTTTATTCCGGTGTTCACGTTGCAAGCCCAGGAAGGCCGGCTGTTCGGCCCGTTGGCTTACACCAAGACCTACGCCATGGCGGCAGCGGCCGGGTTGTCGGTGACCTTGGTCCCGGTGTTGATGGGCTACTGGATTCGCGGGCGCATTCCCGATGAGCAGCGCAACCCGCTCAATCGTGGCTTGATCAAACTCTACCAGCCGGCCCTCGATGCGGTGCTGCGCTGGCCGCGCCTGACCTTGCTGGTGGCGCTGCTGATGGTGGCGAGCGCGCTGTGGCCGGTGACGAAACTTGGTGGTGAGTTCCTGCCGCCGCTGGACGAGGGCGACTTGCTCTACATGCCGTCGGCGCTGCCGGGGCTGTCGACGCAAACCGCCGGTGAGTTGCTGCAACGTACTGACCGGCTGATCAAGACCGTACCGGAAGTGGCGCACGTGTTCGGCAAGGCCGGTCGCGCCGAAACCGCCACCGACCCGGCACCGCTGGAGATGTTTGAAACCACGATTGAGTTCAAGCCCAAGGACCAATGGCGCCCCGGCATGACCCCGGAAAAACTGGTGAAGGAGCTGGACCGTGTGGTGCAGGTGCCGGGCCTGACCAATATCTGGATCCCGCCGATCCGCAACCGCATCGACATGCTCGCCACCGGCGTCAAAAGCCCGATTGGTGTGAAGGTCGCGGGCGCCAGCCTGATGCAGATCGACGCGGTGACCCAGGCTGTGGAGAAGGTTGCCAGGACCGTGCCCGGTGTGAGTTCGGCACTGGCTGAGCGGTTGACCGGCGGGCGCTATATCGACGTGGATATCGACCGTTCGGCCGCTGCGCAATATGGGCTGAATATCGCCGATGTGCAGTCGATTGTGGCGGGCGCGATTGGCGGTGAAACCATTGGCGAAACGGTCGAAGGTCTGGCGCGGTTCCCCATCAGCTTGCGTTACCCCAAGGCGTGGCGCGACTCGCTGCAGGCGCTGGGCAGCCTGCCGATCTACACGCCGCAGGGCAGCCAGATCACCCTCGGCACGGTGGCCAGGCTCAAGATCAGTGACGGCCCGCCGATGCTCAAAAGCGAAAACGCACGGCCTTCCGGCTGGGTGTATATCGACGTGCGTGACCGTGACCTGGCTTCAGTGGTAAAGGACTTGCGTGCGGCGATTGAGCAGCAGGTGCACTTGCAGCCGGGCATGAGCCTCAGTTATTCGGGGCAGTTCGAGTTTCTGGAGCGGGCCAATGAGCGCCTGAAGCTGGTGGTGCCGGCTACCTTGCTGATCATCTTTGTGCTGCTGTACCTGACCTTTCGCCGCGTGGATGAGGCGGTGCTGATTCTGGGCACCTTACCGTTCGCACTGACTGGCGGTGTGTGGTTGCTCTACTGGCTGGGCTTCAATTTGTCGGTGGCCACGGGCGTGGGGTTTATTGCGCTGGCGGGGGTGTCGGCTGAGTTTGGGGTGATCATGCTGTTGTACCTGAAAAACGCCTGGGCTGAGCGTAAGGATGGTGATTTGCTGGCGGCCATTACTGAGGGGGCGGTGTTGCGGGTGAGGCCCAAGGCGATGACCGTGGCCGTTATCATCGCCGGGTTGTTGCCGATTCTGCTTGGAGGTGGGACTGGCAGCGAAGTCATGAGCCGCATTGCTGCGCCGATGATTGGTGGGATGTTGACGGCGCCGTTGCTGTCGCTGTTTGTGATTCCGGCAGCCTACCAACTGATGCGCCGCCCAAAAGCCAAGCGCTGAACAAAATGTGGGAGCTGGCTTGCCTGCGATAGCATCACCTCGATGTATCAGACACACCGAGTGTGATCGTTCCCACGCTCTGCGTGGGAATGCAGCCCTGGACGCTCCGCGTCTGCTTTGAAGAGTCGTGACGCGGAGCGTCACAGGAGGCATTTCCACGCGGAGCGTGGGAACGAACGTTCAGTATCGGCACGTCAGTCGTCAAACCCGACCTGCTCATGAATCTCATCCACCTTCAATTCCAACCGATACGCCACGGCAATAAACAACGCCTGGCACAGGCACAACGTGGCGCTCAAGGAGCGGAAGGCAAACGACGAACCCTCATTCACCAACAACACCGCGTTCGCCCGCTTGGCCAGGGGCGACAGGTTGCTGTCGGTGATGATCAAGGTCTTGGCCTGATGATGCTGGGCGATGCGCAGGCAATGCTGGGTCTCTTTGCCGTAGGGCGTAAAGCTGATCGCAATCACCAGGTCGTTGGCCCGCACGCTGCGCATCTGTTCGCGATAACTGCCGCCCAGGCCCGAGATCAGGTGGATGCGCTTGTTGGTGTGCTGCAGGTTGTAGACCAGGTAATCGGCCACGGCAAACGAGCGGCGCACGCCGACCACGTAGATATTGTCGGCGTTGACCACCAGGTCCACCGCCTTCTCAAACGCCACATCATCCAGTTCCAGCCCCAGGCGCTCGATGCCGGAGAGGGTGGCATTCACGCACTCACGCGCCAGGTCGCCGCCGCTGGCCTTCTGCGACTTGTTGGCGATCATGCTGCGGATGCGCTGCTGGTAGTTCTGCACCGGCGTGGTTTTGTGGGTGTAGGCCTCGCGAAACAGCGCCTGCATCTCGCTGAACCCACTGAAACCGAAGCGCTGGGAAAACCGCACGATGGCCGAAGGGTGCACTTCGCATTCGCGGGCGATGTCGCTGATGCGGTCGACCATGATGCGGTCGCTCTGCTGGCTCATGTAGCTGGCAATGCGTTTGAGCTGGCGCGGCAGGCTTTCGTATTCGTCCGTGATCAGCTGCAACAGGCGTTCGGCATTGATCGGAGGGCTGGCGATCGTATCTTCCAGGGTGGTCTCGGGATCGGTGCGGGACATGGGCAATCCTTCTGGCGTGTTCGTCTGATGCGCTGATGGGTGACGCAAGTCTACAGGGTAGGCGCAAAAAAATACCTCGGCATCACGGCGTCCGTGGGCTGCTGAAACGATGCACGGCGGCTGGCATGCCATTATGCTGGCTTATTGGAAAAAATATTCCACTAAAAATAATTATGGAATAAATATTGATTGCCGCCGCTGGACGTTCTAGTCTGCTTGCACCAAGAGCGTGTGCCGTCACCACGGCGGCACCACGCAGGCTGATAAAAATAACAGGAGCCAGCATGGGCCAGACTCGTTTTGCCAGTGGGCGTCAATTGGATCTGATTTGCCTCGGGCGCCTGGGCGTCGACCTCTATGCACAGCAAGTCGGTGCGCGGCTTGAGGACGTGTCCAGCTTTGCCAAGTACCTCGGCGGTTCCTCCGCCAACATCGCCTTCGGCACGGCGCGGCTGGGCCTCAAGTCGGCGATGTTGAGCCGCGTGGGCGATGACCATATGGGCCGTTTCCTGCTCGAATCCCTGGCCCGTGAAGGCTGTGATGTGAGCGGTATCAAGGTCGACCCGGAGCGCCTCACGGCCCTGGTATTGCTGGGGCTTAAAGACCGCGAAACCTTCCCGCTGGTGTTCTACCGCGAAAACTGCGCCGACATGGCACTGCGCGCCGAAGACATCAGCGAAGCCTTTATCGCCTCCAGCAAAGCCTTGCTGATCACCGGCACACATTTCTCCACCGATGGTGTGTACAAGGCCAGCATCCAGGCGCTGGATTACGCCGCCAAGCACAACGTCAAGCGTGTGCTGGATATCGACTATCGCCCGGTGCTGTGGGGCCTGGCGGGCAAGGCGGATGGCGAAACGCGGTTTGTCGCCGACCAGAACGTCAGCCAGCATGTGCAGAGCATCCTGCCGCGTTTCGACCTGATCGTCGGCACGGAAGAAGAGTTCTTGATCGCCGGTGGCAGTGAAGACCTGCTGACCGCGCTGCGCACCGTGCGTGAACTGACCCCGGCGACCCTGGTGGTCAAGCTCGGCCCGCAAGGTTGCACGGTGATTCACGGCGCCGTCCCGGCGCGCCTGGAAGACGGCGCGATTTACCCCGGCGTGCGGGTTGAAGTGCTCAATGTACTGGGTGCTGGTGACGCCTTCATGTCCGGCTTCCTCAGCGGCTGGCTCAATGACGCCAGCGATGAGCGTTGCAGCCAGTTGGCCAACGCCTGCGGCGGCCTGGTCGTGTCCCGCCACGCTTGCGCGCCGGCCATGCCCACGCCCGCCGAACTGGATTACCTGTTCAACAGCCCGGTGCCCATCACCCGGCCGGACCAGGACGTAACCCTGCAACGCCTGCACCGCGTCACGGTGCCGCGCAAAACCTGGAAGCAGTTGTTTGTGTTTGCCTTCGACCATCGCTGGCAACTGGTGGACCTGGCGCAAAAAGGTGGCCAGGACCTGACCCGTATCAGTGACATCAAGCAGCTGTTTATCCAGGCCATCGAACGTGTGGAAACCAAGCTGGCGCAGCAGGGCATCGACGCCGATGTGGGCCTGCTGGCCGACCAGCGCTTCGGCCAGGATGCACTGAATGCCGCCAGCGGCCGTGGCTGGTGGATCGCGCGCCCGGTGGAGGTGCAGAACTCGCGGCCATTGGCGTTTGAACACGGCCGCTCGGTGGGCAGTAACCTGAGTGCCTGGCCCCAGGAGCAAATCATCAAGTGCCTGGTGCAGTTCCACCCCGACGACGAGCCGATGCTGCGCCTGGAGCAGGAGGCGCAACTCAAGGCGGTGTACGAGGCGTCCCTGGTCAGCGGCCATGAACTGCTGCTGGAAGTCGTGCCGCCCAAGGATCACCCGTCGACCTATCCCGATGTGCTCTATCGCAGCCTCAAGCGCCTGTACAACCTGGGCATATATCCTGCGTGGTGGAAGATCGAGGCGCAGTCGGCCGAAGACTGGAAAAAGCTCGACGAACTGATCCACGAGCGTGACCCGTACTGCCGTGGTGTGGTGCTGCTGGGCCTGAATGCTTCGGCGCAGTTTCTGGCCGATGGCTTTCAGCAAGCCAGCCAAAGCACCACCTGCCGTGGGTTCGCGGTGGGCCGTACGATCTTCCAGGAGCCAAGCCGTGCGTGGATGGCGGGGGAGATTGATGATGAAGGGTTGATTGAGCAAGTGCAGGGCACGTTCGAACAGCTCATCAATGCCTGGCGCAGTTCCAGAAATTAAACACAGTCAAATGTGGGAGCCGCTTGTGTGGGAGCCGGGCTTGCCCGCGATGGTATCGCCTCGGTCTACCCATGAAACCGAGGTGATGCCATCGCAGGCAAGCCAGCTCCCACACAAGCCAGCTCCCACATAAAGCAGATCTCAGTGCTATCTGAAAACAATAAAAGGTGCAGCCATGCCCGCAATCCGAATTGGCATCAACCCGATCTCCTGGAGCAACGACGACCTGCCGGCCCTCGGCGGTGAAACGCCGCTGAGCACCGCGCTCAGCGAAGGCAAGGAGATCGGCTACGAAGGTTTCGAACTCAACGGCAAGTTCCCCAAGGACGCCAAAGGCGTTGGTGATGTGCTGCGTCCTTATGACCTGGCGCTGGTCTCCGGCTGGTACTCCAGCCGCCTGGCGCGCCGTTCGGTGGCCGAAGAAATCGAAGCCATCGCCGGCCATGTCGAGCTGCTCAAACTCAATGGCGCTGACGTGCTGGTATACGGCGAAGTCGCTGACTCGATCCAGGGCTCGAAGGTGCGCCTGATCGAACGCCCGCGTTTTCACAGCGAGCACGCCTGGCAGGAATACGCCGACAAGCTCACTGAGCTGGCGCGTTTCACCCTGTCCCAAGGCGTGCGCCTGGCGTATCACCACCATATGGGCGCCTACGTCGAATCCCCTGAAGACATTGACCAGCTGATGAAACGAACAGGCCCGGAAGTCGGCCTGCTGTTCGATTCGGGCCATTGCTACATGGGTGGCGGCGAACCCCTCGAGGTCCTGCGCAAACACATCGACCGCGTCTGCCACGTGCATTTCAAGGACGTGCGCAAGCCGGTGGTGCAACTGGCGCGCAACCAGATGTGGAGCTTCCCTGACTGCATCGTCAACGGCACGTTCACCGTGCCCGGCGATGGCGACATCGATTTTGCCGAGTTGCTCGATGTGCTGCTGGCTGCCCACTACAAGGGCTGGCTGGTGGTCGAAGCCGAGCAGGATCCGGCCGTGGCGCCTAGCTATATCTATGCCAAAAAAGGCTACGACACCTTGCGTGCGCTGCTCAACGAGAGGACTAAGTGATGAGCTTGTTGGTCAAAAGCAGCAAACGCGGGCAAACCATGGTGGCCCTCGAAGACGGGCGCCTGGAGTACGTGGGTTTTGCCGCGTATCGCTTGAGCCTGGGCGAAACCCTGCCGGTCAGCGCCGGCGATAAAGAGCTGTGCCTGGTGCTGCTCAGCGGGCGCGTCAATATAGAAGGCGAAGGCTTCAATTGGCAGAACCTTGGCGACCGCCAGTCGGTGTTCGAAGACAAATCCCCCTTCGCCGCGTACCTGCCGCCCGGCACCGATGCGCAGATTACCGCCTTGAGCGACGTGCAGATTGCCGTCTGTGCCGCGCCCGGCGCGCCTGGCTTTGAACCGCGCCTGATTCGCCCCGAGCAGTGCAAGCGCAGCGTGCGCGGCAAAGGCGCCAACACCCGCTACGTGTGCGACATCCTGCCTGACAGCGAGCCGGCCCATTCGCTGCTGGTGGTGGAAGTACGCACGCCGTCCGGGCACTCGTCGAGCTACCCGCCGCACAAGCACGACACCGACGACCTGCCGCACCAGAGCTTTCTGGAAGAAACCTATTACCACCAGATCAACCCGCCGCAAGGCTTTGTGTTCCAGCGCGTGTACACCGACGATCGCAGCATCGACCAGGCCATGGCCGTGGAGAACAGCGACCTGGTGGTGGTGCCCAAGGGGTATCACCCGGTCAGCGTGCCGTATGGCTACGAATCGTATTACCTCAACGTGATGGCCGGGCCAAAACGCGCCTGGCATTTCCATAACGACCCGCAGCACAGCTGGCTGCTGGACCTTTAAACGGTTTTGGACGGAGAACAACAACAATGAAGTCGCCGCTACGTTTTGCCCTTAACCGCATGGTCGCCCCCAACCTGTCCCTGCCGGACTTTATCCAGCTGGCCGCGGCCCTCAAGTGCGATGCCATCGAGATTCGCAACGACCTTAAAGGCCATGAAATCGAATACGGCACCCCGGCCAGCCGCGTGCGAGAGTTGTGCGCAGTGCGGGGCATCACGGTGCTGTCGATCAATGCGCTGTACCCGTTTGATGTGTGGAATGACGAGCGTCGCACCCAGGCCATCAAGCTCGCCACCTACGCCCGTGAGTGCGGCGCGCAGGGCTTGGTGATGTGCCCGTTGAATGAGCGCGGCGATACGCGCAACGAGGCCCAGCGTGCCGCCGGTTTGCGCACGGCGCTGAGCGAGCTGGCGCCGATCCTGCGGGAGTACGGCATCCTCGGGTTTATCGAGCCGCTGGGCTTTGAAGAATGTGCCCTGCGCCGCAAGCGCGTTGCTGTGGATGCAATCCAATCCATCGGCGGCCTGGATGTGTTCCGCCTGGTGCATGACACCTTCCACCACCACCTGGCGAGCGAGCAGGAGTTCTTCCCGCAACTGACCGGCCTGGTGCATATCTCCGGGGTAGAAGACGCCGAAGCGCCGCTCAATTCGATTCGTGACGGCCACCGCGTGCTGGTGGGCGAGGGCGATATCCTCGGCAACGCCGCGCAGATCGACACCTTGCTCAGCAGCGGGTACGGCGGTTACCTGTCGTTTGAGCCGTTTGCCGAAAGCGTGCATGGGTTGGCGGATATCCAGCAGGCCATTGGGGCCAGTATCGCCCACCTGCAAAACCCCCGAACCTGACGCCGATTAACCTGTGGGAGCAAGCCAGCCAGCTCCCACATTGAAGCAGTGTTAATCAACCCAATTGCATTCACACAAGGTGCAAGTGATGACCACAACAAGACTGACCATGGCCCAGGCCCTGGTGAAGTTCCTGGATAACCAATACATCGAAGTCGACGGCGTGCAGAGCAAGTTTGTCGCCGGTGTGTTCACGATTTTCGGCCACGGTAATGTGCTGGGACTGGGCCAGGCGCTGGAGCAGGACAGCGGCGACCTGGTGGTGCATCAGGGCCGTAACGAGCAGGGCATGGCCCATGCCGCCATCGGTTTCGCCAAGCAGCATTTGCGTCGCAAGATCTACGCATGCACCGCCTCGGTAGGCCCCGGCGCGGCGAATATGCTCACCGCGGCGGCGACCGCCACGGCCAACCGGATCCCGCTGCTGCTGTTGCCCGGTGATGTGTACGCCAGCCGCCAGCCGGACCCGGTATTGCAGCAGATCGAGCAATTCCATGACCTGAGCATCAGCACCAACGATGCGTTCCGCTCGGTGAGCAAATACTGGGACCGTATCAACCGCCCTGAGCAGCTGATGACGGCGGCGATCCATGCCATGCGCGTGCTCACAGACCCTGCGGAAACCGGCGCCGTGACCCTGGCGCTGCCGCAGGATGTGCAGGCCGAAGCCTGGGACTACCCGGATTATTTCCTGCAAAAACGCGTGCACCGTATTGAGCGGCGTCCGGCCACTGCGGCAATGATCGGCGATGCGCTGGCAGCCTTCCGGGGTAAGCGCAAGCCGTTGATCATCTGTGGCGGCGGTGTGAAGTATTCCGGCGCGAATGCGGCCCTGCAAGCGTTTGCCGAGCGTTTTGAGATTCCCTTCGCCGAAACCCAGGCGGGCAAGAGTGCAGTGGTGTCCAGCCACCCATTGAACGTCGGTGGCATCGGCGAAACCGGCTGCCTGGCGGCGAACCTGTTGGCGCCCGAGGCGGACCTGATCATCGGCATCGGCACGCGTTATACCGATTTCACCACCTCGTCCAAGTCGCTGTTCAAGCATGCCGAGGTGAAGTTTCTTAACCTCAATATCAGCCCGTGCGACGCGTTGAAGCTTGACGGCGTGCAAGTGCTGGCCGATGCGCAAGTGGCCCTTGAGGCGTTGGCTGACGCCTTGGGCGACTACCGCGCCGGCTGGGGCGAGCAGGTCCGCGATGCCAAGGCGCAGTTGGACGCGGAAGTGGATCGCGTGCACCAGGTGCAATACCACGGCGACGATTTTGTGCCGGAGGTGGATGACCACCTGGACCGCGCCGTATTGCGCGAATTTATCGAGCTGACCGGGTCGTGCCTGACCCAGAGCCGTGTACTCGGCGTGTTGAACGACACCCTGGCGGACGATGCGATCATCGTCGCCGCCGCCGGCAGCCTGCCCGGCGACTTGCAACGCGCCTGGCGCAGCAAGGGCGTCAACACCTACCACGTCGAATACGGCTATTCATGCATGGGCTACGAGATCAACGCCGCCCTCGGTGTGAAGCTGGCCGAGCCGAGCAAGGAAGTGTATGCGCTGGTCGGCGATGGCTCTTACATGATGCTGCACTCGGAGCTGGCCACCTCGATCCAGGAGCGGCGCAAGATCAACGTGGTGTTGCTCGACAACATGGCCTTCGGCTGCATCAACAACCTGCAAATCGGCAACGGCATGGACAGCTTCGGCACCGAGTTCCGCTTTCGTAACCCCGAAAGCGGCAAGCTCGACGGCGGCCTGGTGCCGGTGGATTTCGCCATGAGCGCGGCGGCCTATGGCTGCAAGACCTACAAGGTCAGCAGCGTGGAACAGCTTCAGGCGGCGCTGGCCGATGCGCGCACGCAAACGGTGTCCACGCTGATTGATATCAAGGTACTGCCCAAAACCATGGTCCACGGCTACCTGTCGTGGTGGCGGGTGGGCGTGGCGCAAGTGTCCAGCAGTGAACGCACGAATGCCGCCGCGAAAAAACTCAACGAACAGCTGGCCAAGGCCCGGCAGTACTAATAACAAGAGGAGTTGTGTATGTCGTTAAAGCTTGGAGTGATTGGCACCGGCGCTATCGGTCGTGACCATATCCGTCGTTGCAGCCAGACCTTGCTCAATAGCCAGGTGGTGGCGGTAACCGACATCAACCTTGAGCAAGCCGCCAAGGTCGTCGCTGATTTGAAGCTTGCCGCCGAGGTCTATGCCGATGGCCATGCGCTGATCAACTCGCCGCAGGTTGAAGCCATTCTCGTCACGTCCTGGGGGCCGAGCCACGAAGAGTTCGTGCTGGCCGCCATCGCCGCCGGCAAGCCGGTGTTCTGCGAAAAACCGCTGGCGGTGACGGCGCAAGGCTGCCGCAAGATCGTCGACGCCGAACTGGCCTACGGCAAGCGCCTGGTGCAAGTGGGCTTTATGCGCCCGTATGACGAAGGTTATCGCGCCCTCAAGGCCGTGATCGACAGCGGCCAGATCGGCGAGCCGCTGATGCTGCATTGCGCACACCGCAACCCGACGGTGGGCGAGAACTACAAGACGGATATGGCGATCACTGACACCTTGATCCACGAGCTGGATGTGCTGCGTTGGTTGCTCAATGATGACTATGTGTCGGTGCAGGTGGTGTTCCCGCGCAAGTCGAGCAAAGCCCTGGCGCACCTGCGCGACCCGCAGATCGTGCTGTTGGAAACCGCCAAGGGCACGCGCATCGACGTGGAAGTGTTCGTGAACTGCCAGTACGGCTACGACATCCAGTGTGAAGTGGTGGGGGAGACCGGCATCGCCAAACTGCCGGAGCCTTCGCAGGTGCAAATGCGCAGTGGCGCGAAGCTGTCGAATGCCATTTTGATGGACTGGAAGGACCGCTTTATCGGGGCTTACGACGTGGAATTGCAGGCGTTTATCGACAGTGTGCGTGCGGGCCAAGTCGGCGGGCCTTCGGCCTGGGACGGTTTTGCGGCGGCGGTGGCGGCGGATGCATGCATCGAGGCGCAGAACAGTGAGCAGATCGTGAAAGTGAGCTTGCCGGAGCGTCCGCACTTTTACGGCTAATCACAATCTGCCAGGTGGAATGCAGTCAGTGTGGGAGCTGGCTTGCCTGCGATAGCGTCGTGTCAGTCGATGAAGCTGTCACTGATAGACCGCTATCGCAGCGGTGCGACGATTCGACAAGCCAGCTCCCACACTTGATTGGGTTTGCAATTCAACAAGGAAACAACTTATGCGAATCGGACTAGTCGGCTACGGCCACGGAGGGCGCTTTTTTCATGCGCCGCTGATTGCAACCTTGCCCGGTGCGACTTTTGTTGGTGTGGTGACCCGTTCAGCGGAGCGCCGCCAGCAATTGAGTACTGACCTTCCGGGCGTAAAGGCTTTTGACAGCATCGGCCAGATCGTCGAGGCCGGTGTCGACGCGCTGGTGATCTCCACCACCCTCAAAGGCCGCCCGGCGCTGGTGCTGGAAGCCATCGAGCACGGCGTGGCGGTGGTCAGCGACAAACCCTTCGCCAGCAACGCCGAACAGGCCCAGGCGCTGATCACCGCCGCCGAGCGCCAGGGCTCGCTGCTCAGCGTCTACCAGAACCGGCGCTGGGATTCGGATTACCTGACCCTGCGCAAACTGATTGACGCCGGTGCCTTGGGTGAGATCACACGTTTTGAATCCCGCGTCGAACGCTACAGCCCGCAAGCGGTGGGCAATGCCAGTGGCGGCGGCTGGCTGCGTGACCTGGGCAGCCATCTAGTGGACCAGGCGCTGCAATTGTTCGGCCCAGTGGACCGGGTGTTTGCGCAATTGCAGTTCACGCCGCAACACCCCACCCTTGATCACGGTTTTTTCGTCTCCCTGACCCACACCAATGGCGTGATTTCGCACCTGTGGGGCAGCGCCCTGCAAAACAGCCAGGCACCGCGCTTTCGGGTCAGTGGCACCCTGGGTTGTTACACCGTCGATGGGCTGGACGGCCAGGAAGACGCGCTGATGGCCGGCAAGTCGCCAAAAACCGAAGGCGAGCACTGGGGCGCCGAGGAGCATCGACGCTGGGGCTGGTTCGAGCAAGGCGAGGATCGCGAACGAGTGCCATCCGAGAAGGGCTGCTGGACGCAGTTCTATCGCCAGTTGCAACTGGCCGTGCAAGGGCTGGGGCCATTGCCGGTAAGCGCCTATGACGCGCTGGAAACCACCCGTATATTGGACGCCGCACGCCTCAGCGCCGAGCGCCAGCAGGTGGTTTCGACAAAAATAGAATAAAATTCTAAAACATGTTGATATGGAAATTATTTTCTAATGCAGTCTTTTCCAGGTTGCATAAAGTACGTTCGAACTCGATTCGCGCGGCTCAACAAAAACAAGATCAAAAACAACCAGGTACCGTCAGATGAAAATCTTCAACGCTGTACTGCGAGTTTTACGCCCTGCCTCAGCGCCACGCGGTCTGCCCCGCGCCCGGCCGTTTTACTTCTCCTTCCTTAATGTGCTGTGTGTCGAAAACCACGGCGCGCTGGTCTGCTGCATCCCGGGGGCACCGGTGGTTCGATTGCCCGCCGAGCGCTGATAAACGCAACGTCCAAAAAACCAACAAGAAAGTGGAGACAGACCGTTCATGAAGACCCCGATCCGTTTTACCGCGCTGGCCCTGTCCATGTTGCTGGCCAGTGGTGTTGCCTCGGCCGCCGACCTGAAGATTGGCGTGACCATGTCCGCCTTTGATGACACCTTCCTGACCTACCTGCGTGAAGACATGGACAAGCAAGCCAAGTCCTATCCCAAGGGCGATGGTGTGCAATTGCAGTTTGAAGACGCTCGGGCCGATGTGGTCAAGCAACTGAGCCAGGTCGAGAACTTCATCAGCCAGAAGGTCGACGCGATTATCGTCAACCCGGTGGACACCGCCTCGACCGCCAACATCATCAAGGCCGCCACCGCTGCGAAAATCCCGCTGGTGTTCGTCAACCGCCGCCCGGATAGCCCAACCCTGGCCCCAGGCGTGGCAGCGGTGGTGTCCGATGACGTCGAGGCCGGCAAACTGCAAATGCAATACATCGCCGACAAACTCGGCGGCAAGGGCAACATTGTGATTCTGTTGGGCGACCTGGCGAACAACTCCACCACTAACCGTACCAAGGGCGTGAAGGAAGTCCTGACCAAGTACCCCGGCATCAAGATCGAACAGGAACAGACCGGTATCTGGTTGCGTGACAAGGGCATGACCCTGGTTAACGACTGGCTGACCCAGGGCCGCGATTTTGACGCGGTACTGGCCAACAATGACGAGATGGCCATTGGTGCATCCATGGCGCTGAAGTCGGCAGGCAAAAAAGGCGTGTTGATCGCCGGTGTCGACGGCACGCCGGACGGCCTTAATGCGATCACCAAGGGCGACATGACCGTGTCGGCCTTCCAGGATGCCAAGGGCCAGGCCGACAAGTCGGTGGAGACTGCGCGCAAGATGGCTAAAAACGAGCCCATCGAGCAGAACGTGGTGATCCCGTTCAAGCTGATCACGCCGGATAACGTCAAAGACTTCAAGTAGCCCTTCATAACAACAATAAGCAAGCAGGGCGGCCACGGTCGCTCTGCTGATGGAGTACCCGATATGCTTGCTCAAGCCACTGTCTCGCAGCCTCCCGGTCTCCAGCCCGCGCTGCTGGAAGAACCCTACCTGCTGGAAATCGTCAACATCAGCAAAGGCTTTCCCGGCGTTGTGGCCCTGGCCGATGTGCAACTGCGCGTGCGCCCAGGCTCGGTACTGGCGCTGATGGGCGAGAACGGTGCGGGCAAGTCGACGTTGATGAAAATCATCGCCGGCATCTACCAGCCCGACGCCGGGGAAATTCGTCTGCGCGGCAAGCCGATTGTGTTTGAAACACCGCTGGCGGCGCAGAAGGCCGGGATCGCGATGATCCACCAGGAACTCAACCTGATGCCGCACATGAGCATCGCCGAGAACATCTGGATCGGCCGCGAGCAGCTCAATAGCCTGCACATGGTCAACCACCGCGAAATGCACCGCTGCACCGCCGAGTTACTGGCCCGTTTGCGTATCAACCTGGACCCGGAAGAACAGGTCGGCAACCTGAGCATCGCCGAGCGGCAGATGGTCGAGATTGCCAAGGCGGTGTCCTACGACTCCGACATCCTGATCATGGATGAACCGACTTCAGCCATTACCGAAAAGGAAGTGGCCCACCTGTTTTCGATCATTGCCGACCTCAAGTCACAGGGTAAAGGCATCGTCTACATCACGCACAAAATGAACGAAGTGTTTGCCATCGCCGATGAAGTGGCGGTGTTTCGTGACGGCCAGTACATCGGCCTGCAGCGCGCCGACAGCATGAACAGCGACAGCCTGATCTCGATGATGGTCGGCCGCGAGCTGAGCCAGTTGTTCCCGGTGCGCGAGACACCCATCGGCGACTTGCTGCTGTCGGTGCGCGACTTGAGCCTGGACGGCGTGTTCAAGGACGTGTCGTTCGACCTGCATGCCGGTGAAATTCTCGGCATCGCCGGGCTGATGGGCTCGGGGCGCACCAACGTGGCAGAGACCATTTTCGGCATCACTCCAAGTTCCAGCGGCCAGATCACCCTTGATGGCAAGCCGGTGCGCATCACCGACCCGCACATGGCCATCGAGAAGGGCTTTGCGCTGTTGACCGAGGACCGCAAGCTCAGTGGCCTGTTCCCGTGCCTGTCGGTGCTGGAGAACATGGAGATGGCGGTGCTGCCGCATTACTCGGGTAACGGCTTTATCCAGCAAAAAGCCCTGCGCGTGCTGTGCGAAGACATGTGCAAGAAGCTGCGGGTGAAAACCCCGTCACTGGAGCAGTGCATCGACACTCTGTCCGGCGGCAACCAGCAAAAAGCCCTGTTGGCGCGCTGGTTGATGACCAACCCGCGCTTGCTGATCCTCGATGAGCCGACCCGTGGCATTGACGTTGGGGCCAAGGCCGAGATCTATCGCTTGATTTCCTTCCTCGCCAGCGAAGGCATGGCGGTGATCATGATTTCCTCCGAACTGCCGGAAGTGCTGGGCATGAGCGACAGGGTGATGGTGATGCATGAAGGCGAACTGATGGGCACCCTGGATCGCGCCGACGCGACCCAGGAAAAAGTCATGCAGCTGGCTTCCGGTATGACCGTAGTCCACTGACGAACCGCACAGAATAAGAAGGTAATTGGCTATGAACGCAATAACAGACAACAAGCCTGCCACGGCACCGGTCAAGCACCGTCGGCGTTTACCCACCGAGCTGAGTATCTTCCTGGTGTTGATCGGCATCGGCCTGGTGTTTGAGCTATTCGGCTGGATCGTGCGCGACCAGAGCTTCCTGATGAACTCCCAGCGCCTGGTGCTGATGATTCTGCAAGTGTCGATCATCGGCCTGCTGGCGATTGGCGTGACGCAGGTGATCATCACCACGGGTATCGATCTGTCTTCAGGCTCGGTGTTGGCGTTATCGGCGATGATTGCCGCCAGTTTGGCGCAAACCTCGGACTTTTCCCGGGCGGTGTTTCCCAGCCTGACCGACTTGCCGGTGTGGATTCCGGTTGCCATGGGCCTGGGTGTCGGGCTGCTGGCGGGGGCAATCAACGGCAGTATCATTGCGGTGACCGGCATTCCGCCGTTTATTGCGACCCTGGGCATGATGGTCTCGGCCCGTGGCCTGGCGCGCTACTACACCGAAGGCCAACCGGTGAGCATGCTCTCGGATTCGTACACAGCCATCGGCCATGGTGCGATGCCGGTGATTATCTTCCTGGTGGTGGCGGTGATCTTCCATATCGCCCTGCGCTACACCAAGTACGGCAAGTACACCTACGCCATCGGCGGCAACATGCAGGCGGCGCGCACCTCGGGCATCAACGTCAAGCGTCACCTGATCATCGTCTACAGCATCGCCGGTCTGCTGGCGGGCCTGGCCGGTGTGGTGGCCTCGGCGCGTGCCGCCACCGGCCAGGCCGGCATGGGCATGTCTTATGAGCTGGATGCGATTGCGGCGGCGGTGATCGGCGGCACCAGCCTGGCGGGCGGAGTAGGGCGCATCACCGGCACCGTGATCGGTGCGCTGATTCTCGGCGTGATGGCCAGCGGGTTTACCTTTGTGGGTGTGGATGCGTATATCCAGGACATCATCAAGGGGCTGATCATTGTGATTGCGGTGGTGATCGACCAGTATCGCAACAAGCGCAAGCTCAAGCGCTGATACCGATTAACGGGCAACACCTATCCAATGTGGGAGCTGGCTTGTTGTGGCGAGCAAGCTTGCTTGCGCTGGGGTGCGAAGCGCCCCTAAAAAGCCTGCTCCAGCCGCGCTGTCGAACGGGAGCAAGCTCCCTCGCCACAGCAAGCCAGCTCCCACAGCGAGTCTTTATCAGACCGTTCTAACCGTTTGTCTTCTATATAGCTCCACAGCACTGAATTTCTTGCTATAAACGCACTCCGATGACCGTTCGCCAAGCCCGTCCTGGTGCCTTTGGGGGTTAATTGGGAAAAAATGCCTGTCTTTTCAGTTGCTGAGCCTTCCAGTCGGCCTTAGACTGCCGCCCCTCGTAAATTGAGTGCCGGGTGGCGCTTGAAATGGACGGCGCCCTTCCGAGGCCTGCGAAGGTCTGCCGGAACGCTCCCTTATTCGCCTTAATGCACGTATTTTTTATAGAGAAATCAATGACAAAGGAAAAGTTGCTGGCCATGCCGGCGGATGACTACATGAATGCCGAACAGCACGCTTTTTTCGAGAAGTTGCTGCAAGACATGAAAGTGGAACACCACGAGCGCATTGAGCAGAACCGCATCGCCATCGAAAGCCTGGACACCCCGGCAGACCCGGCTGACGCTGCCTCTGTGGAAGAAGAGCGCACCTGGCTGGTAAACGCCATCGACCGCGACCAGCGCATGCTGCCGCAGCTTGAGCGTGCCCTGGAACGCATCAAGGAAGATTCTTTTGGCTGGTGCGATGACAGCGGCGAGCCTATCGGCCTCAAGCGCCTGCTGATCAGCCCGACCACCAAATACTGTATCGAAGCGCAAGAGCGTCACGAGCAGATCGACAAGCACCAGCGCCAGGCCTGATGCGCTGAAGTCGGGCATCGCAGCTGTGATGCCCGAAGAAACACCGGTTACGTCCCTGTCTATTGATCTGCTGCAAGCACCCCACGAAAGGCCCATGGATAATGGCCCAATAGTGGCGTTTAATGCAGCAACAATAACGACAAACAGAGGGGTAACGACGATGGCTGGAGACGGATCTCTGATGGGCGCAGCAGCGCCACCGCAAACGGTGGTGCGCGTGCTGCCTGGCTGGCTGACGCCGCTTATGCAGAGCACCGCGCTGGTGCTGGTCCTGCTGGGCCTGTCGTTTGCCGGCTTGCCGCTGTACCTGTGCCTGCCACTGGCCTTGCTGGTGATCTGGCTGCCTGCGCTCAAAGCCCGAGTGCCGCGTGTAGCGCCTGCCCAGGCGATTGATACGCTGGGTGAGCTGACTCGCGATCTTTCCTACACCACCAGTCATAACGCACTTTCCGCTGCCGGCGTGGCCTATTCGGTCAAGCAACTGGCCGCGCGCGTGCAATCGCAATTAGGCGCCGCCAAGCAAATTGTCAGCAGCGCCGAAGTGATGATCGGCACCGAGCAAGTCACCTCTCAACTCAGCCGGCAGGCCTTGGGCGCGGCCAGCCAGGCGCACCAGCGCAGTACTGAAGGGCGCGAAGTGTTGGCTCAATCGATCACTCGCATGCACCAACTGCGCCTGCGCGCCAATGCCAGCCGAGAGTTGATCGAGGCGCTGAGCCAGCGCAGTGAAGAGATTCAGCGCGTGACCCTGGTGATCCAGTCCATTGCCAGCCAGACCAACCTGCTCGCGCTGAACGCCGCCATTGAAGCGGCGCGCGCGGGCGAGCACGGGCGCGGCTTTGCCGTAGTGGCCGATGAAGTGCGTGGCCTGGCCGGGCGTACGGCCACGGCGACGGATGAGGTCGGCGTGATGGTCGCCGATATTCAACAACGCACCGCCCAGGTGGTGGAACAGATTCGCCAACTGTCTGCCGACTTGCACATCGGCGTCGAGCAGGTGGAGCAGGCGGGTGAGCAACTGGAAAATATCGCCAGCCTGGCAGCCGACGTAGAAGGGCAGGTCAACGAGATCGCCCAAGGCACCGACACCAACCGCGCGCAACTCGACAGCCTGTTCCACGCGGTAGAGCAGATGCGCAGCGATTTAACGGTGAGCGACCAGCAGACGCGGCAACTGGCCGAGGTCGCTGTGCAAATGGAAGGACAGGCTGAAACCATCAGTGAGCGCCTGGCTGAAGTCGGGCTGGATGACTATCACCAGCGCATCTACGACCTGGCTCGCGAAGGGGCGAGCCGTATTGGTGAGCAGTTCGAGGCTGACATCGTGCAAAACCGCATCAGCCTGGAAGACTTGTTCGACCGCAGCTACACGCCGATCCCCAACACCCGGCCGAGCAAATACCACACGCGCTTTGATGGCTACACCGACCAAGTGCTGCCGACGATCCAGGAGGCATTGCTGCCGCGCCATGAGGGGCTGGTGTTCGCGATTGCCTGCACACCGCAGGGCTATGTGCCCACACACAACAAGGCGTTCTCCCACGCCCTGACCGGCGATGCACAGGTTGACGCCGTGCAGAACCGTACCAAACGCAAGTTCGACGACCGTACCGGCATTCGTTGTGGCAGCCATCAACAGGCAGTGCTGTTGCAGACCTATACCCGCGATACTGGCGAACTGATGCACGATTTGTCGGTGCCGATCATGGTTAAGGGGCGGCATTGGGGTGGCTTGCGCCTGGGCTATAAACCGGAAGGGGCCAAGGCTGGGCGTTAGGATTGTTACTGTTTATGCAATGGAGCTATTCCGGAGATAGCTTTTTCCACGTGGAATAAAACCGTAGCATGGCCAACATTGTTAGGTAGCTAACTAATGTGGCGGAGAAGCTCCATGCAAAACAAGGTCGATGTCGCCGTGATGATCGGCAGTGGTGTTCCCGAAACCCTGCGTGCGCTGGGCCAGAAAGCCTGTTGGGTGGTGTTGCTCAATGGCGAGCAACGCGGTACGGCATTCGCCAGCCGCAGTGAAGCCGAGGAGTGCAGAGCCGCCTGGCAGGCACTGATGCACCTGGAACAATCAGACAGCCTGCATTGAGGCGTGTTATTTAGACGGGTGCAGGCGCTGGTTCAGCTCATCCACCGGTATTGCCCATTCGGCGTCTTCGCGCAGTTCTTCTTTAAGAAACGCCGCTTGTTGCGCAGACCAGAAGGGTGCGTCGATCAGCTTCACGTCTTCAGGTAGCGGATGCGCGACGATAAAAGCATCGATGGCTTCAGGTGTTGAATCCAGACCGAGTTGATCAAACAGGGTTTCAAGCGTTGGGATTGGCGCGTCCATGGTGGGTTCTCCATGCAAGGTGAGGGATGTTGTGCATGTGAGGCCGGGGACGCGACAGAGTTCAGGATTTGCACAGGTCAGGAATTGAGTGCACCTGAATCCACCGCGGATTTCAGCGCCCTGGCGGCATCTTTGCCGGCAATGGCCGCAGCGTCGACGGTTTTGAACCAACGATCTTTTTCTACCTGATGCGTGGTGACCGTGGTCAGCGGTGGTTTAGCCCGCATGATGATCACCGCTTGAAACTCGCCATCTACTTCTCGCGCATCGCCATGGATGAAAAATTCGCCAATATCAAATTCCGTCACGTATAGCCTTCCCTTCAAGTTAACTGCATCAAGGTCACTGCACTGATGAACGCCGACACGCAAGGGGCAAACTTCAATGGACGGGCCAGTATGGCAGTTGTTGACGGGCGACGGCGCAGTAAAGTCAGGCGGGTGACGAAACGATCGCAGCGTGAACCGCTTGCAGGTTGGCTTCAAGTTGTTGGGCCAATTCGCAAGCCTTGGAATGCGTGCTGCGAAAGCCTTTGATCCTGCCGCTGGTCACTTCAAGGATATGAAAGAAATTGCGTCCGGCCGGTACCACTTGGTAAAGAACGTAATTGGAGTACCCGTTGGGGTTATGTAAGCAGTAGTATTGGCGCTCGTCTGGACATGATGAACGAGTGCGCGATGACATAACGGCGTGTTGACGTGGTTGCATGCTCAGCTCCTGTCGATCGACCTTGTGGACTTACCAGCAGCGTTTCGAGTGGTTTTGAACCGGGTTGCTGTTTTAGTATTGTCGTCGGCAGCCGATGCCTGGTTCCATTCCGGGTGTTATGTAATGTGTAGGCTGTCGGAAATCGCGTTTTTAACCGGGTTATTCTCTGAAGTGGGTCGGTCCGAGTTCTCGGGCTGCTGAACCTGTGATTTGCTGTGTCGCCTGATGACCTTGCATAAGGTCCATCGTGCATCTGTGTACTAGTCTTATGGCGTGGCAGCAGGTTTCTTCAGTTTTTTTACGAATGTGTGATCGAGCCGTAACGGCCGTTTTTTTGTGCTGTCCGCTCTGGCGGTCAGCGCCTTTTTTGATGTGGGGGCGTTTCCTTGGCAGTCAGTAATCTGGATATGCACGCGTTATTCGTGCTGGGTGATTTGCGCGCAAAGTTGGTCAAGCAGTTTCAATCCCGTTTCGTTTACATCACTGAACAGACGCCGGAAGGCATTTACATCGCCGAGATCGATACTGAATCGGCGCTGGTCGTGGATGACAAACCGCGCCTGGAACTCAAGGTCGGCGACCATTTTCGTGCCGCCGTGTTGCCGAGCCGTGAAGGCGGCAAGTTCGAACTGAAGTTTCGCGACATCAAGTTGACGGTGTATGGCTTGGGCGATTACGCCTTTGTTTCGTCGACCGAAGGCCAGGGCATCGTGTTCAAGGAAGGCCACAGCGTGATGCTGGTGTTTGCCGCCAATGAACAATTGCAGGAAGGCTTGACCAAAACCCTCAAGGCCGTGACCGGCAAGGCCGCCAAGTGGCGCAAGGGTGAACTGGTGACGTTCAAGGCCAGTGAGTAACTGCTAAACGCCACGTGTATTCTTGCTCCTCCGGAACCTCTACTACAGTTGAGTTGACTTAACTATTCAGAGGCTTCGCGCATCCGCAGCAAAGCCGCCCGCTATGGCTGTGAAAATGCGAGGTGCAAAGGCATGAAAGGATTGAGAACCCTGGTGGTTGCGGCTGCGGCTGCGGCGTTGACGACCATGAGTCTGTCGTTGCCGGTATCGGCTGCGCAAACGCCGGTGCACTTTGCCGACCTGAACTGGGAAAGCGGTAGCCTGATCACCGAAGTGCTGCGCTTTATTGTCGAAAAGGGCTATGACCTGCCCACTGATACGTTGCCCGGTACCACCATTACGCTGGAAACCGCCCTGGCGAAAAACGATATCCAGGTGATCGGCGAAGAATGGGCCGGCCGCAGCCCGGTGTGGATCAAGGCCGAAGCCGAAGGCAAAGTCATCGGCCTGGGCGATACGGTCAAAGGCGCCACCGAAGGTTGGTGGGTGCCGGAATACGTGGTCAAGGGCGACCCGGCCAAAGGCCTCAAGCCGCTGGCGCCGGACCTCAAGACCGTGCAGGACCTGGCGCGTTACAAGGACGTGTTCAAAGACCCGGAGTCGCCCGGCAAGGGGCGTTTTCTTAACAGCCCGATCGGCTGGACCTCGGAAGTGGTCAACGCGCAGAAGCTCAAGGCGTATGGCCTGAACGACAGCTATGTGAACTTTCGCAGCGGCTCGGGTGCGGCGCTGGATGCGGAGATCGCGTCGTCGATCCGTCGTGGCAAGCCGGTGCTGTTCTACTACTGGTCGCCAACGCCCTTGATGGGCCGTTACAAGCTGATCCAGCTGGAAGAACCGCCATTTGACGCCGATGCCTGGAAGACCCTGACCGATGCAGACAACCCCAACCCACGGCCGACGCGCTCGTTGGCGTCCAAGCTGAGCATTGGTGTGTCGACACCGTTCCAGCAAGCGCAACCGCAGATTGCCGAGTTCTTTACCAAGGTGCAGTTTCCGATTGAACCATTGAATAAAGCCTTGGCGGCGATGAGCGAAAATCACACGGCGCCGCGTGAAGTGGCGCAAGTGTTCCTCAAGGAGCATCCTGAAGTGTGGAAGGCGTGGTTGACGCCGCAGGTGGCGCAGAAGGTTGAGGCGAGCCTGAAGTAACCTCCAATGTGGGAGCCGGGCTTGCCCGCGATGGCGGCGTGACAGTCAACTTATACAGGACTGACACACCGCCATCGCGGGCAAGCCCGGCTCCCACATTTGGTTCTCTATTCCAGGTTTAGAATCGGGTTTGTACCGCCAACTCAAACGTCCGTGGCGCGCCCAAATAGTAAGCCGGCGACACATGCGCAAACTCTGCATACACCTCATTAGTCAGGTTACGTACCCGCCCGGTCACCGAGGTATGTGAATCCACTTTGTAACGCAGGAACGTGCCGAATAGCGTGTAGGCCGGGACCGTCTGGGTATTGGCATTATCGGCATACACCTGGGCCACATACCGCGCATCCACACCGCCTTGCCAGTCCTCGGCAACGTCATACGTCAGCCATACGTTGCCCACGCGCTTGGGCACGTTGGTGGGCGTATTGCCCTTGCGCGATACCACTGCGCCGCTGGCGATTTTCTCGTTGAAGTCATCGTACTCGGCGTCCACCCAGGCAAAGTTGCCTTCGGCCAGCAGCCGTGGCGTGATGCGTAACGAACTGGCCAACTCGATGCCCTTGGAGGTCTGCGCACCCACCGGAATGCTGTTGTTCGGGTCCAGCGGGTCGGTGACGGCAAAGTCCTTGCGCTCGATCCTGTAGGCGGCGACGGTGGCCGAACCGCGACCGTCGAGGTAGTCGAACTTGCTGCCGACTTCCCACTGTTTGCCGGTCGACACGTCGAACACTTGAGTGGTGGTGGAAGGTTGCTCCGCTGCGGTGCTGTATTGCACATACACATTGGCCGATGGGATGAACTGATACGTCAGGCCTACGCGGCCGGTGACCGGCTCCCAACTGCGCTTGAAGTGGCGTGGGTTGGTGGCGGTGATCACGCGATGGTTAGTCACATCCAGGTCGATGGCGTCGTAACGCAGTCCTGTGAGCAGCGAGAGTTTATCAGTGAGGCCCAAGCGGTTTTCCACAAACAAGGCTTTGGTGGTGACCTCGTTGGTCTTGTCTTTGATAAAACCTGGCTTGGTGCCCGGAATATCGTAGAAGTGCCCGGGGTTGTAGGCGTTCGGGTCCACCGTGCTGTTACCTGGCACATTCAGCGGGTTGTTGGTGGTGCTGTTGACCTTGTACTCGAAGCCGCCGGACCAGGTGGTTGACAGGCCGAACACGCTGTCGTCATGGCGCAGCTCGAACTGGTTGCCGTGCTGTTCGCCCTGATGGCGTACCTGGTAGGCGGTCGAGCGGTTCACCGCGCTGTTGTCGGCGTTGTACTGGTAGGTTTCCAGGTTGCGGTAGTCACGCTGGCTGTCCAGGTGATACAGGGTGTTTTTCAGTGTGGTGCTGTCGTTGATCCGGTAGTCGATGATCGAACGCATCCAGATCGTGCGTTGCTCGTAACGACCATCGGCGACGTTGTAGTTGTTGAAGCGGTTGTGCTTGTCGACTTTCAACTCACCCGCCTTGGGATTGAGCACCGGCGTGCCCCAGTACGGGCTGTCCTCATGTTCATCCTGGTATTCCAGGGCCAGGGTGTGGGACAGGTTGGGGGTGAGGTCACTGAGCAAGGAGAACGCCAGGCTCCAGGCATCGCGCTGGTCGCGGTCGATGTAACTGTGGTTGGTGTTGCGGCTGACATCCAGGCGCGCGTAGTGCTGCACCTCGGCGCCGGGTTCGGTCAGGGCATGGTTGAGGCCAAAGGCCATGCCGGCAGTGTCGTAGCTGCCATAGGTGAGCTGGCCTTCGGCGGCTTGTTCCTCGCGTGTGGCAAGCTTGGTCACGTAGTTCAGCGAGCCACCCACTGAGCCGGCGCCGTTGATCAGGGAGGAGGGGCCGCCGACCAGCTCAACCCGGTCATAGATCCACGCATCCACCGGCCGCGCCAGGCCGGTGGCGACGTTGATGCCGTTGAACATCTGGGTGATCTGGCTGCTGGTAAAACCACGATAGGACACAAACCCGCCAAACCCCGGCGGCGCACTGGCGTTGACGCCGGGCAAGGTGTTGGCCGCATCGCGGAAGGTTTTTGCGCCATGGCGCTCAATGTCGTTGCGGTTGGCAATGGCCACCGACGCCGGGGTTTCGCGCACGCTTAAACCCAGGCGTGACGCCGTGCCGCTGGATTGGTCCAGGGCCAGGCCCGGTTCGCTGGTTTGTTCGCCATCAATGGTGGTGGGGGCCAGCTCGAGCGCCCAGCCACAGACAGGCAGGCAGCCGAACAGGCCCGCCAACAAGGGTAAATGTTTCATGGTTGAATCCTGAAAATCTTGGCTTGAAAACAACGCACAGTCCTCCGCAGTCCTAAAGGGAGCGGTGGTCGATGCAGATCAGAAAGCGCAGGGATCAGGCGAAAACGGGAGGCGCACGCGGGTTGGCCGTGGGCCAGGTGAAGCGGGCAGGAATATCAGCGGCAAGCACCACCGCTGGCGGCGGCGCGTGCGGTTGGGGCAACACCGCCACATTGAGGCTGGAACTGAGTGCCGGGCCCATGCCGCCGGTCGAACACAACGGGCAACCGAACGCCTTGGACAGCGTCGGCAGGTTCTCGTCGGTGGAGTTGTTCTGTGCCGGCGCCTGGGTGCGCGGGTCTACCGTACAAAACTGGCCGCCGATGCCGTTGAGCTGCATGCCCAGCATCTGCCCATGTCCAATACTGCACGCGAACACATTGAACAGGACGCAGCAATACAGCATCCAGGCAATGAGTGAGCGGTCGGCACGGGCGATTTTCATGGGGCGGCACTTTACCATCAGCCGCCGACGAAATGCCTACAAAAAATCTCAGGCCGACTATCCTCATTCGCACATTTAAGGGAGCGCCTGCCATGAGCTTTTTCGTCGCACGCTGGATCGTCGCGATTTTTACCTGCATCAGCATGGTGCATCTGTACTGGGCCGCCGGCGGCAAGCTCGGCAGCCTGGCCGCCATCCCCGAATTGCCCGGCGAGTTCGCCCAGGGGCCACGGCCGGCGTTCAAACCGTCGGCACTGGGCACGTTTCTGGTGGCGATGGGCTTGGTGGCGATTGCCTTGCTGGTGTGCCTGCGGGCCGGGTTGTACTTTTCGCCGGTGTCCCACGGCGCGCTGCAATGGGGCATCAGTGCGATTGCCTTGGTGATGTTCGCCAGGGCGATTGGCGATTCGGAACTGGTGGGTTTTTTCAAGAAAGTGAGCGGGTCACGATTTGCCCGTTTGGACACCTATTTTTATTCACCCTTGTGCCTGGTATTGGGCGCGGGTTTATTGATCGTGGCGTGGAACTGATAACAAAGCACACAAAAACCACATAGCCAACAAAACCCACTTGACACGCCCCCAGGCGCGAGCGTTTATTGACGTACCCACCGGACTCATGTGCAGACGGCCCAGGATACTCAATGAACACAGACCTCTTGATGCCCACTGTGATCGACGCTGCCGAGGCCATTCGCGCGGGCACGCTGTCTGCGGTACACCTGGTCGAGCAAAGCCTGCACGCAATCGAAACCCACAATCCCACACTCAATGCGTTTGGCGACGTGTACGCCGACTCGGCATTGGCGCAAGCGCAAGTGCTGACCGAAGAGGCCAGGGCAGGGCAGTTGCGTGGCCCGCTGCATGGCGTGCCCTTTGGGATCAAAGACCTGTTTTCCACCGCCGGCCTGCGCACCACCCGAGGCTCGTTGACCGGCCTTGAGCATGTGCCCAGCCAGGATGCGCCGATCATTCGCCGCCTCAAGGACGCCGGTGCAATCATCCTCGGCAAAACCGCCACCACTGAATTCGGCTGGACCGGCGCCAGTACCTCGCGTGTGTTCGGCAACGGGCGCAATCCCTGGAACCCACAGCTCACCAGCGGTGGTTCCAGCTCCGGCTCGGCGATTGCCGTGGCGGCCCGTTTGGTGCCGGGCACGCTGGGTTCCGATGGCGGTGGGTCGGTGCGCATTCCGGCCGCGTTCTGCGGGGCGTTTGCCATGAAAGGTTCACTGGGCCGCATTCCGACCTGGCCTTGGTCGGCCACCGAAATGCTCAGCCATGCCGGGCCGATCACGCGCACGGTGCGCGACAGCGCTTTGTTGTTCGACATCCTTTCCGGGCCGGATCCGTTGGATCATCAGGCCTTGCCCGCATTGACCGAATCCTGCCTTGCGCGCTGCGACCAGCCACTGGGGCCGCTGCGGGTGGCGTATTGCCCGACATTGTTCAACACCCCGGTCGACCCGATCATTGCCGCTAGCGTCGAAGCCGCCGTGTACAACCTGGCGGAACGCTTGCCGGTCACCGTGACCACCTTGACGCTGGACTGGCAGGACCCACTCGCCACATTCGAAACCTTGTGGGTCGGCGGACGCGGCATTGCCTACGGCAAAGCCCTGGCGGATCGCCTCGACCAACTGGACCCAGGCTTTGCCGCGCTGATCCAGCGCGCGGGCGATTACGACCTCGGTGACTACCTCAAGGCCGTGCAACAACGGGCGCACTTCGCCAACCAGGTGCACGCGCTGTTCAACGACTATGACGTGTTGCTGCTGCCCACCCTGCCAACCCTGCCGTTCGCCGCCGACCAGGTCGCGCCCGAAGGCTGGCCGGGCGCGGACGGCGCGGTGCCCTGGGCACGTTGGACGCCCTTTACCTACCCGTTCAATATCACCGGCAACCCCGCTGCGAGCCTGCCTTGCGGCTTCAGCCCGAGCGGCTTGCCGATTGGTTTGCAAGTGGTCGGCCCGCGCTTTGCCGACGCCCAGGTGTTGCAGTTCTGCGCCGCAGTAGAAGCCATTGCGCCTTGGGACCAGCACCTGCCGCCGCTGTTGTTGTAGTGCCTGATTGCCCCGTGGAGCCGGCTCGTTAGAGGCCTGCCCTGGACAGATCCTTTTGTAGTGTTTCTGCCCTTTCACACCCCGATGAGTGAGAGGTAAACGTGACCCGATCAATCGCCGTCAGTCGTCCTTTGCCCCCCGCCGGACCGGTGCATGCCGCGTACCGTGGTGGGCGCAAAGCGCGCGATACTGACGGCTCGAATTTGCCTTGGAATGCATCCTTTATGCTCAATCAGCCGCGTCTCGACGAAATCATGCTCATGCTCACCCAACATCAGCGCGTCAAGGCGTCGGACCTGGCGCAAGCGCTGTTCGTCAGCGAAGAAACCATTCGCCGCGACTTCAAATACCTGGAGGAGGCCGGCAAGTTGCGTCGCATCCATGGCGGCGCGATCTTGCCCAGGCTGAACGAAGAACAACCGCTGCAAGTGCGCACCCGCATCAAGGCCCAGGCCAAGACCCGCATGGCAGTCTGTGGTGCCAAACTGGTCAGCGAGGGCATGGTGCTGTTTCTCGATACCGGCACCTCGACCCTGGCCCTGGCCCAGCAATTGATTGGTTTCAGCCAGTTGCGGATCATCACCAACTCGCTGGACATCGCGCAGTTGATCACCCAGCAAAGCAGCAACCAGGTGCTGGTGGTGCCCGGCGATGTGCGCCGTAATGACAATGCGCTGATCGGCGCACACACCCTGGAATTCGTCCGGCAGTTTCACTACGACATCGCCTTCATGGGCATCGGCGCGGTGGACTTGCAGCTGGGCTTCATGGACTACCAGGAGCCCGAGGCGCTGCTGCGCCGCACCCTGACCCAACACTGCCTGCGCAGCGTCATCCTCGCGGACGACGCCAAGTTCGGCCATCGCACGTTCATCAACACACTGCCGTTCAGCGCCATCACCACTTTGGTCACCAATCGCCCTCCGTCCGCGGAGTTTGCGACCTGCCTGGAGCACGCCCATGTCGACATCCTTTACCCCTGAGTGGCTGTCTCCCAGTGAGGCGGACGTCGAGGCCTTCGAGACGCTGTTTCGCGACAGCTCAGCCATCGGTGCGACACCGGCAGGTGGTTTGCACCGCCTGGCCGCATCGGCCGAAGACGGTGCGGTGCGCGACCTGTTCAGCGCGTGGCTGCGTGAGCGCGGTTTCGACGTGCGCGTAGACGCCATCGGCAATCTGTTCGGGCTGATCACCTTCAACCCGGACGCCCCCTATGTGCTGTGCGGCTCGCACTTGGACAGCCAGCCCAGCGCGGGGCGTTTCGACGGTATCTATGGGGTGTTGGCTGGCGCAGTCGCCATCGCCAGCCTGGCGCGACAACTGCACGAGCGCGGCGAAACCCCGGCGTGCAACCTGGCGGTGGTGAACTGGACCAACGAAGAAGGCGCGCGCTTTCAACCCAGCCTGATCGGCAGCAGCGTGTTTACCGGCGACCTGGCCCTGCACGAAGCCTGGGAATGCCGCGATGGCGACGGCATTCGCCTCAAGGATGCGCTGCAAGCGATCGGCTATCTGGGGGACCGCCTGGTTGAACTGGATGTGGCCGGTTATGTGGAAATCCACGTTGAACAAAGCGACGGTCTGGAAAGCCAAGGCCTGGACATCGGCGTAGTGCGTGAAACCTGGGCGGCGCTCAAGCAGCGTATCCGTTTCGACGGCGAACAGAACCACACCGGTCCAACCCCGATGGCCGCCCGCAAAGATGCCTTGCTCGCGGCAGCGCATGCGATAACCACCGTGCGCGCCGAAGCGGACGTGCACGGGCTGCAGTTTCACAGCTCGGTAGGGCGCCTGGAAATTTACCCCAACTCGCCGAACGTGGTGCCCTCGCGCGTCACCTTGCATGTGGAGTACCGCTCGCCGGACACGGCATTGCTGGCGGTTGCCGGTTATCGGCTGGATGCCAGCCTCAAGGCCGTCGCTGCATCGACCGCCACCACATACGAAGTCGAAAGCCGCGCCCTGCGTGCGCCCATCGCGTTACACCATGGTTTTGCCGAATTGGCCTACGGCGTCGGTCAACAACTGGGGCTGGCGGTCGGCAACACTGTCACGGTTTCCGGCCACGACGCCATCAGCCTCGGCCGACATTACCCGGCATGCCTGTTGTTCATTCCGAGCAGCAACGGCGTGTCCCATAACGAGGCGGAACTCACCCATGACCGCGACATGCGCACCGGCCTGCAGATGCTGACCGCGCTGCTGCATTGCGCCTGTACTTCCCCCAACGCTTACCGGTGAGGGACGCCATGTCCAACTGTTCCTACGCACTGTCGCGCCTGATGGGCGCCCTGGAGTCCGCCGGCCTGTCTGCCCATGTCGAGGTCTCGGACGGCACTGCCGGTATCGCCTCGCCGATACGCCTGGCCACCGAGTGGACCGGCTTTCACCTCACGGCGCCCTGGGGCCAGTGCTACGCCAAAGTGCTGCACGACGATATGCGTGCGCTGATCTACATCGAGCGCACCGGCCGCGCCACCCAACTGGCGGCTGACTGTGACGTGACCCCTGGCGTGCGCCTGGTGGATGTGGCCGCCGGCGTGCTGCTGCTGGATGCCTTGCCGGCCCACGAGTGGCGTTGGGCGCGGCTCGATGAGTTACTGCAACCCCAGCGCCTGCAAGCGCTGTGGGCCTTGAAGCGGCAGTTGCACGTCGGCACCTCACCAGGCTTCAACCGTTCGCCGTTGCAGGATATCCAGCACCTGCGTGAGCTGTGCAGCCGTGACGGCGTGGGCCTGCCCGCTGATCATGGGTGGATTGAAACCTGCATCGATCTGGCCTGGACCGCGCTGCAATTGAGCCCTGGCACCTGCGTGCCCTTGCACGGCGACGGGCTGGCGAGCAATGTGATGATCGGCCCCGGCGGCGCGTTGCAATTGATCGACTTCGACTACGCTGGTTGCTTTGACCCGTGGTACGACGTGGCCGTCAGCCTAAACGAGTTGTATGCCTTTGAAAGCCAGTGGCGTGACGGCATCAAGGCCTGGGCCGGTGAGTGTCGCGAGTGCGATTACGCCCGCTGCCGCCTCTATGCGCTGATCAATGATTGGTACTGGACGCTGTGGGGCTTGTGGGTCGGCGCGACCTCAACGCGGCCCCTGGAGTTCTCCAAGGTGGGGCAGTGGACCTTGCTGCGCTGCCGGCAGAGCTTGCAAGACCCGCGATTTGAAAGTTGGTTACGGCAGGTACAGGAGGGGCAGGCATGAAAGCAATGGGTGAGGCCTGTACGCCTCAAGAATGCCAATTGGAGGCGGCAGTGCGCGGCGTGCGCGATTGGAGTGGTTCGGGCATTCGTTACGAGCCGGTCAGCGGCGGGATCTCCAACAGCAACTGGCGGGTCGAGGTCAGCGGGCTCAACACCGCCTACTTCTTCAAAGTGCCCGGCGCCGGCACCGAGATGTTTATCGACCGACGCACCGCCCATGACGCCAGCGTCAAGGCCGCGCAAACCGGCTATGGTGCGCCGGTGTTTGCCTTCCTCGAAGAGTTTGGCGTTGAAGTTTTCGAGTTTATGGAAGGCTGGCGAGCCTCTTCGAATCAGGACTTTCTCGACCGCGATGTGCGCCATAACGCCCTGCATGCGCTGAAAGCGTTCAACGACCAGTCGCCGCTGTGCCAGACCAAAACCGTGTTCGACATGATTGCCGAGCATCAGCGCCAGGTCGAAGAACTGCAGGGCTGCACGCCCAGCGATGATGCCTGGCTGCGTCGCCAATGTGACCGGGCGCGTGGCGCGTTGCAAGCGTCGGGCATCGACTTGGCGCCGTGCATGAACGACACGCTGGCGGGTAATTTCATGCTCAATGACCGCCGCCAGATTCGCCTGGTGGACTTTGAGTACGCCTCCAATAACGACCGTCATTACGAGCTGGCGCTGTGGTTTGGCGAGATGTTCTTCACCGACGAAATGGAACTGGCGCTGATCGAAGATTATTTCGGCCAGGTCACCCCGCAACGGCTGGCGCGGATCAAGTTGCACAAGGCCCTGGCCGACATCAAATGGTCGACCTGGGCGATGGTCCAGCACGCGGTGTCGCAGTTGGATTTCGACTTCTACAAATACGGTGCCTGGAAGCACATGCGCGCACGTAGCGTGATCAATGATTCGCAATGGGAAACCTGGCTAAGACAGGCCTGAGCCTGCGCCAGCACAATAACGACGCGTCACCCTGTAGCTCCTTTGGCGCTGGTTTGCGCTGACGTTTCACTGCTTGATTTTTTGATTGATCACACAACAAACCGATCCAGAAATTCAAGGAGCACCCTCCATCATGAAACCCGCAAGCGCGTCACCCGCACGCCTGAGAAACCAGATCTTTGGCGCCTACTTTTTCCTGTTGTTGATGCTGGCGTTATTCCCGCCGTTTTACTTGAGCGTGAGTGGCAGCCGCGCCTTGGTGGTAGGCATCCCGCTGCCGATTTTCTATTGGATCGCCATTGCCGTACTCGCCGCGCTAGGGGTGTGGGGGTTGTATCTGGCCGAGCTCAAGGCCGGTGACATTCCTGACGAGGAGGGCGTGTGATGATCAGCACCAGCAGCGATGCCCACTTGTTCATTACCTTCGGTGTGATCGGCCTGTTCCTGGCCGGGATGATCGCCGTGCTCTATGCCACCAACCGCGAAAGCACCAGTTTTTCCGACTACGCCGTTGGCGGGCGCTCTTACGGGCCGTGGTATATCGCCATGTGCTACACCAACTCCTGGTGGCCGGGCTCGACCTTTACCGCGTTTTTTGCCCTGAGCGTGGGCGGCGCCCTGGGTTTCTACGGCATGGTCTATGCGACCCTGGGCGTGACCGCGATGTACCTGATGGCCAGCCGCGCCTGGACCTGGGGCAAACGCTTCAACCTGCGCACCCAGCCGGACCTGCTGGGCATGCGCTTCGACAGCCCGGCGGTAAAACGGGTGGCCTCAACTATCGGCATCATCTCGGTGTTTCCATGGGTGGTGATGGGCATCCAGGCCCTGGCGATGCTGTTCCAGTTCGCCAGCTTCGGCCGTTGGGGCGTCACCACCTGCCTGTTTGCAGGCGTGGCGGTGGTACTGATCCGCCAATACTGGACCGTGAGCATGGGCATGCGCGGGTTGATCATGACCGACATGTTCCAGGGCCTGATCGCCTACGTGGTGTGCGCCGGGGTCTGCGTGTTCCTGCTGTTCGGCGATCAGGCAGCGTTTTCCAACCTCTCGCAATTACCGGAAAAAATGCTGCAAATTCCCGGCGCCGCCGGCACCGGTTATGGCCCGATGTACATGTTCAGCCTGATCTTCACCGGCGTGATCGGCTCGATGTGCTGGCCGATGAGCTTCCAGCGCATCTACACCGCCAGCGGCGTGCGCTCGGTAAAAAAGGGCACGCTGTACACCATGCTGTTGGTGGGCGGGTTCTACGGCATCCTCATGCTGTTTGCTGCCGCCATCAGCCAGGACCCCAACGTGCTGGCCCATCCGCAACAAGGCTGGTTCCTCTCGCTGTTCGACATTGGCGGGCCATGGCTGCTGGCGCTGGCCATCGTCATCGTACTGGCCGCCAGCATCGGCCACGTCGACGGCTGCGTACAAGTCTGCGGCACCCAGTTCGCCAACGACCTGGCCACCTGGAACACCCCACGCACCGACCGCCAGCTCACCTTACTGGCCAAGGCCGGCATGGTGGTGTTTATCGTCGCCGCCTCGGTGCTGGCCTACCTGACCTTTGATTATTCGCGCCTGCAATTACTGGCGCAGATCTCCTACCAAGGCATCATTCAACTGGCCGTACCGCTGTTCTTCGGCATTTTCAGTCGACGTGGCAACAAACAGGGCGCGATTGCCGGCATGTTGGCGGGGATTATGGTGGCGATTGTACTGACCACGCTGTACCCGGATGACATTCCAGCGCTTGGGTCGTTGACCAGCGGGATTGTGGGGCTGGTGGTGAATGCTGCGATTTTTGTGGTGTGCGCGCTGGTGATCAAGCCGAGCGCGGTGGAGCAAGCGCGGGTGGAGGGGTTGTTTGAGATGGCCGCGAGTGGGCGTGGGGTGCAGGTGGGGGCTGCGCCGGTTATGAGTTGAAAATGGATCGGGGCTGCGGTGTGTGGCCCCGGTTTGAGCGTGTGACTTATGTGGACTAAATATGTGTTGGGTAAAGTCGAATTGCGGTAGCGCTGAGTTCAACAAATCCTGATTTCTGAGGTATGGGACCGTCCAACTCAATTAGGATTATTGAATCACCGAGCTTTAATGCTACACATCCTTCTTCGTCAGCTTGGACCAGTTCGGCGGTTATTTGGATGAGGCTGTTCTCCATTTTGATTTTTGAAGATTTTTCAGCGGTTGGCTTCACGTTTATATTCCATGAGAAAACCTCCTCAAAATCAAACTCAACGTCGATAATTTCACCGATTTTTGGCGCAGTATCGCTCCATAGTGCAGTGCCATCTCCGAAGGGTGAATGGAATTTTACGTGCAATACGTTCAGATAGGAAAATGTATCGATCACTACAATTTTCATGTTTTTTCCGAGTGAGAGATTGCCGGTTTTCGTGTGAGTGTTTTGGTAATGATTCGATTTTCTTACATTCGGCATCAACCCTGTCTGTTTAGCACTGTACTCGTTTGCAGTTACGATAAAAATGGGTTCGTCATAAAAATAAAGCTGTTACTGGCGCTGTTTGCAGCTTGGTTGTGTTACTACCTGTGCCAATACATTTGATGGTTTAAAAGAAGAAATACAGTCCGGTGTTGTTGTCAATTGCCAGTTTGTTGAGTTTGATTATTTTTCTTGCCAGCTCTTGGTTTTCGGGTATTGAATGATTTTCTAGTATATATAGTGATTTTTTGAGGTCTTCATTGGTGTTGATGCTCTCGTCTTCATAATCGTCGATCATCTTTCCAAGCGAATTGTTGATTTTGTCGATAACGCCTGATCCCATTAACTGCTGATATTCTGTATGGGTCAGGGGGCAATTCGCCAATAACGAGATTGGGCAATCGTCAGTGTCTAATAGAATCATCGCTTCTTTAGTCAAAGGCGTGCAGATAAGTTTCACTTTTCTATACTCTTGTTGAAGTGAGTGGCTTCGTTGTATTCACTCTGTGTTCTGCCCATTTGCTTTCCCGAAGGGGATAATTTGTTGTTTGGTACTATGCCTTCCAGACTGAGATAGCGTCTTGATCCCGGGAGTGAAGGGTCGTGTATTCTAAAGTATCCACCACTTAAATCTTCTACTATTTCAATGCCGTCAGATGGGTTTTTATATATTTTTTTACCTTTGTGCGTCGTTGTAGTAACTGGGTTTGAGCCCGCAAATTTGATGATACTTTCATTTAGATCGGCCGTTTTCCAGTTGCCTGAGTATTTGGCCGCCCGTTGTGCGCCCCCTGTTTGGGGTAGTTCAACATCTCCTTCGTCTGTTTTGGCGAACTTGGGTGGACTGCTAGCTGCAACAGCTGGATCACAGTTGCCTGCGCCAGGGCAAGTATTTAGCCCCAGCGGATCCACCCACCCCGTAGGGTTGGGCACATACTGGTACGCGTTAATCCCACCCGCCAGCTTCACCGGATCCGGCGTCAGGTAACGACCAATATCTGGATTGTAGTAGCGATGGCGGTTGTAGTGCAGCCCGCTTTCCGCATCGAAATATTGGCCCTGGAAGCGCAACGGGTTGTCGATTTTTCTGACGTCTAGGCGGGCGATTTCACCGTAGGCGCGGTAGTGCGCGGACCAGACGATTTCGCCTTCGGGGTTTGTCAGTTCCTGTGGCGTGCCGAGGTGGTCGAGTTGGTAGTGGAAGGGTTTGGTGTCTTGAGGGCCAAAACCCTCCAGCAGTGCCAGCGGCCTAAAACTGTCCGGCTCATAGAGGTAGCTGCGATGGCAGTCCGCGTGGTGTTCGGCTACCAGCTTGTCGCCTTGCCAGAAAAACTCCGTGGTTATGTCGTTAACGGTTTTGCTGATCCGCCGACCAAACGGGTCATAGCGATAGCTGGCGGTTTGCCCGTTTGGTTGAGTAATACCCACCAGCCGATGCTGGCAGTCGTAGCGGTACTCGGTGACGAGCTGATGACCCTTGCCACGTCGCTGTCGGATCAGATTGCCGAAGGCGTCGTAGTCGTAGTGATGATCGCCCTGAATCATCAATCGGTTCCCCGCCACGATGTCCGGACCTGGGCGGTCTTGCATGAGCAGGTTGCCGGCGGGGTCGTGGCCGAAGCGTTCCTGCACGTCTTGCGAGTGGTCGGCGCGGGTCAGGCGGGCGAGGGGGTCGTAGTGGTAGTGGTGTTCGCCTTTGCGGGTGTCGAGCAGGCGGGCGAGGTTGCCGCTTTTGTCGTAGTCGTATTGGCGTTGGTAAAGGGTGTGTTGCTGTTGGCTGACCGCGTGGGTGTGCAGGCGGTTTTGGTCGTCGTAGTGGTAGTGGCTGAGGAGCTGGCCCTGCTGGCGTTGGTGTTCGCGGCCGGTCTTGAACAGATGGGAGGTGAGGGTTTTGCCGTTCAGTTCGACGGTGGAAAGGTGGCCGCCTTTGTCGTGGTTGAACACCAGCCGGTTATTGTCCGGGAGGCGCAGGTTTTTAAGTTGGCCGCAGGCATCATAGCCGTAACGCAAGGTGCCCCAGCCCTGGTGTTCGGCGGTGAGGCGGTTTTGTGGATCGTACTCGTAGGCCAGCGCCCAGTGGCCGTCGTCGACGCTGAGGAGGTTGCCTTGGCGGTCGTAGGCATAGTCGACAACATTGCCGTCTGGCAGGGTTTTTCTTACGAGGCGCCCGGCGTGGTCTCGCTTGTAACGGGTAACGAGCTGACTGCCGTCGTCGCCGTGTTCGGTTTTTTCCGCCAGGTTGCCGTTGAGGTCATACACGTAAGCCGTGCGCTGGCCGTCAAAGCCGATTTCCTGCTGGATCAGGCCGTTGGGGTGGTAAGCGAGTCGGTAGGTTTCGCCCACCTCGTTTTCGATCGAGGTCAGCAGCAGGCGCGCATTGTCGTAGCGGTACTTGACGTGGGTGCCATCGGCGTTGATACGGCGGCTGATCAGGTGCAGGCCGTCGGCGTATTCGTAGCGGGTGACGTGGGTAAGTTCGTCGTGTTCGGCGGTGATTTTTCCGTAGGCGTTGTAGCTGTATTCGCGTGTTGCACCGCCTGGCAATACGACACGAATCAACCGACCCACGCTGTCCCACTGATATTGGGTCAGCGCGCCATGTTCATCCTCGCGGGCAACTTGTCGCCCAAGATCGTCATAGCGATAACGCTTGCTACCCCCATTAGGCAGCAGCTCCTCAAGCAACTGCCCGCGCTCATTCCAGACCAGCCGATGGCAACTGTTATCGGGAAACCAAACCCCCGTCAGCTGCCCATATTTGTTGTAGCTGTAGTCCGTGATATTGCCGTCAGGATCGGTCTTACGAATGACGTCGCCTTGGTCATTGCGCTCATATTTCCAGACGGCAAACCCACGCCTTACGACCCGCACGAAACCGTTGTCATGCTCGTAGGACGTCGGCTCATCGTCCCCCGGAAACAGCGCCACCAAGCGCCCGGCGTCGTCGTACTGATACGCCGTCACCGCCCCAAGCGGGTCCTGCTCGACTGTCAGCCGGCCCTTATCGTCATAAGACTTGAAGTGTTCAGCGCCGTCCGGATCAATGCGCTGCACCAGCCGCGCACGGTCATTGTGGACATACACTTCCCGGCTGCCATCAGCGTTATGCACCGTGACACGGCCGTCGTCACCCCAGGCATACCGCGTATCCATCTGCGAAAAGCTGGCCCAGTGCCGAACACATCGGGAGGCCTTACCCGCCCGTTCCCATTCCCAAAAGAAGCTCGCCCCACCGGCCAACCCACGCTCAAGAATGACGTGCTGCTCGTCGTACCGATAAACCTCGCTTTCACCTACAGCATTGGTCGCAGAAACCAGTCGGCCAAGTTCGTCATAGGCGTAGGAAACAACTTTCTGCTCGGTGACCCATTCAAACGGCTCATGCCCTTTGGCCCGATGAACCTGATAGTCCACCGCCACAATGCGGCCCAATTCATAACGCAGAAACAGCGAGCGGCCTACGCCATTATCCAGCCGTTCAACCCGCCCCAAACGATCGCGGAAAACCCGCAACCGGTTGTCATACGCATCGCTGATGGCAACCAGCGCGCCATTGTGGAAGTGATAAAAACGCGACGCCTGAGCCAGCACTAATTCATCGGGCAACTCACCCAAATAAATCGCCGCTTCAGCCAAGCTGTTGGTAATCGCCGGTCGAGCTGCGGTGGGCAGCACAAACTCAGTACGGCGGTTCTCATGATCCGTCCACACCACCGAATCGCCGGAAACAGAAAGCCGCTGCGCCAGCGAATGACTCCAGCCAAACCCCAACCCGCCATCCACTTCCACCGCGCTGGTGCGATACAGCCGTGTCCATTCAAACGGCAAGACCCCATCCAACGTGCCATCGGTGAGGGTCAGCAATTCCTCGCCGGTGACCATGGACACCGGGCAGCCGTTGGTAACGGTTCTGTCGGCCGCAGCCGCCGCATCGCCATTAAGGTTCTTGCCCGAAGCAGGCACGTCATCAACGTGTTCTTTTTGCTTAACCACCGCGTTTTGCCGCGCCCGCCAGCGCATCTGCAGCGTGCCTTGCTTCAACCCGCCAACCACTCCGCGAACCGCCACCGCCTTGTAACGGTCCACCGCCTGCATGAATTTGGTCAGCATCCCGAGCAGGCTCCTGACAAAACCCACAGCGGCATCCAGCACCCGCGCGCCGTACTTGGCCAGCCGCAAGCCGAGATAAGCCACGCCCGCCGCCGGCAACGCGATGGTCAGTACTGCGCCGATCACCAGATCAATCAGCAGCGACACTACAAACCCTGCCGCCGTTTCCGCGATTTCGCCGGGTGGCAGTGCGTCCAGCCAGAGCATCGCGGTGCGCAGGATCAGGTACAGCGCGGCCTCGTCGCTGGCCAATAACATGGCCTGTTCCATGACCTTGGGCGCATCGGTGGCCAACTGCGCCAACCTGGCGGCCTCGGCGCCGAGTTGCTCAGCAAATTTCAGCGGGTCTTCAAGAATCGCCTGCACCAGCTTGATGCTGTCCCATACATCGCGGATTGCCGCCCAACTGCCCGCCAGCACGCCGCTGCCAATCGCGCTGGCGGTCGATTGCTGCCAATAGGGTTTGAAATCCTTCCACTGCTCGCGCAGCCAGTGCTCCAGGTCGGCCGTCAGCCCTGCGTAAGAGGCAAACAGCGCGTCCACTTGCTGCGCAGAAACGCCGCCCTGCACCCGCACCTGATAGCGCCCACCAGCGGCGCAAAAATGCGAACCCTTGCCATGTTCATCGAGCATGACAAGCGTGGAACTGCCGTCATCCAGCCCGACAACCTCCACCGGGATATCGCCGATCGGCACGTCATACACTGATTCGAACAAGCTCTGGATTTTAAGCTCGCCGCCCGCCGGGCACAGGGCCACGGTGGAAAATCCCATGTCAGTAATACTCACGGACTGTTGCGCATCGCCAACCCGCAGCACACGGTCCATCCCCAACAGCGACGGCATGTCGGCAGCATGGCTGAGCGTATCCAACGCCCGCGCATACCAGGCGTCCATCTGCTGGCGATACTCCGCCAGGCTCCGATGAAAGCCGTTGAGCTCATGTTCGATAAAGGCGATGTGGGCGGCGTTGGTCATCCGTGACGTCTCGGCAAAAAATGGCAAGGCGTCGGAGTCTGCTGCAGGAAAAAGCCGCTGGACGAATGGTTGGAAAAATCAGAATGGGATGACGCAGGACGGGTAAAAACCGCGAAAAACTATCCCGAAGGACTACGCAAAAAAGCGAACCGGCTCATTGCAATAAAGTCATGCAAATAAAAATTACTCTCATCCTTGCCCGATTTGGCGACATGGCCGTCATGGTTAATAGAACCTCCATTACGCAGGATTTCCCATGTCGCGCCTTGCTCGTCCCTTGCACCCACTGGCCCTGTCGGTGGCGATGGCTTTTGCCGCTGTGCCGTTGTTCGTCGTCCAGCCATTGTTTGCCGAAGAAACCGGCAGCGCGTTGCGCCGTTTTTCGGTTCCCGCGGGTGATTTGAGCCAATCCCTCAATAGTCTCGCCGAGCAGGCCGGGCTGGTACTGGCGTTTGATGCAAGCTTGACGCGCGGCAAGCACAGCAACGGTGTGAGCGGGCAATACGACACCGACGTGGCATTGGCGCAATTGCTCGCCGGCAGTGGCTTGCAGGCCATCAAGATCTCCGCCGACCGCTATCGCCTCGAAGCGCTCCCGGACGATGGCGGCGCCATGCAGTTGCAGGCCACCACCATCAGCGGCGCCTACCAGAGCGAAAGCCCCACTGGGCCGGTGGCGGGTTATGTCGCCACCCGCAGCCTGTCGGGCACCAAGACCGATACCGCGCTGATCGAGACGCCGCAGTCGATTTCGGTGGTTACCAAGGACCAGATGCGTGCGCAAAACGCTGAGAGTCTCAACCAGATCCTGCGCTACAGCGCCGCCGTGGTGCCGGAGACCCGTGGGGCCACGGCTTCGCGCCTCGACCAACTGACTATCCGTGGCTTCGCCCCGGCAACCTACCTCGACGGCCTGCGTATGCCATCGAGCCGAGATGCCTTGCCGCAAAAAGACGCCTTCGACCTGGAGCGCGTCGAAGTGCTGCGCGGCCCGGCCTCGGTGCTGTACGGGCAGGGCACGCCAAGCGGGGTGATCAACATGGTCACCAAACGCCCGCTGGACACGCCGTTTCATGAAGTCGGCGTGGAATACGGCACCTTCAACAAGAAGCGCACTACCTTTGATTTAAGCGGCCCGATTGATGATCAGGGTGTGTATGCCTATCGCGTGGCGGGGTTGTTCGATGACGCCGATGGCCAGGTCGACCACACCGAAACCCGCCGCCAGTCGCTGTCCAGTGCCTTCACCTGGCGCCCGGACGATGCTACCTCGCTGACCTTGCTTGGGCATTTTCAGAAAGACCCGAAGGGCGCGTCCTACGGGTCGGTGCCAGCCTGGGGCTCGGTGCTGCGCAGCCCTACGGGACGCAAGATCGATGTGGACTTCTATGACGGTGAAAAGAACTTCGAAAAAAGCGACCGCGAGCATTACTCCCTCGGCTATGCCTTCGAACATCACTTCAACGACGTGTGGACGGTGCGCCAGAACGCCCGTTACCTGCGCGCCGAGGGCGTCTATCGCAGCATCTATAACAGCTACCTGATGGGCGACTACCGCACCTCCAAGCGCTCGACCATCGCTGCCGATGTGGACATGGGTGCCTACACCCTCGATAACCAGGTGCAGGCCAAATTCGACACTGGTTCGTTGCAGCACACGCTGTTGATGGGGCTCGATTACCAGAACACCCGCACCGACACCAAGACCGGTTATGGCAGTGGCCCGAACCTGGATATCTTTGATCCGGTCTACGGCGCGCCGGTCACCACACCCGCGTTCATCACCGACGCGACCTCGCGCAGCGAGCAGACCGGTGTTTATCTGCAAGAGCAAATGAAGTGGGACCAATGGGTGTTGTTGCTGGGTGGTCGCTATGACTGGGCCAGCACCGACAGCACCACCAAAACCATCAGCTCCGGCACCAAGAGCAAGTCGTCGCTGGACAGCAAGGCCTTTACCGGGCGGGTCGGCCTGGTCTACCTGTTCGATAACGGCCTGGCGCCGTACGCCAGCTACGCGGAGTCGTTCAACCCGCAATCGGGCACGGGTTACGGCGGTTCGGTGTTCAAGCCGACCGAAGGCAAACAGTATGAAATCGGCATCAAGTACCAGCCGCCAGGCAGCAACAGCTTCATTACGGCGGCGATTTTCGACTTGCGCCAATCCAACGTGCCGACCATGGATCCGGACCCGACGCACCTGTGCGGCAGTGGCCGCTGCCAGATCCAGGACGGCGAGCAACAGTCCCGTGGCTTTGAACTGGAAGGCAAGGCCAGCCTCAACGACAACCTGAACATTACCGCGGCTTACGCCTATCTGGACAACCGCGCGAGCAAATCCAACAGTACCGTTCGCTACGCGCCGATCAGCGATGTCGGCACTGGGCCGGCGATTGCCGTTGAGGGCACCACCACCTACGGCGTGCCACGCCATACGGCCTCGGCGTGGGCCGACTACACCTTCCACGACGGCCTGCTCAAGGGCTTCGGCGTGGGGGCGGGCGCGCGGTATGTGGGCTCGTCCTGGGGCGATACCGCCAACACCCTGAAGGTACCGGGCTACACCTTGATGGATGCGGCGCTGCACTACGACATCCCGAATATCGCCAACCCCAAAGACAACCTGCGCCTGGCGCTGAACGCGACCAACCTGGCAAACAAAGAATACGTGGCCTCGTGCTACTCCTATTCGTGGTGCTGGTATGGCTCGCAGCGCACCGTGCAGGCGAGTGCCACTTACCAGTGGTAATCGGCACCCTTTAGGGTGATCCGTTTTTTGTGGCGAGCGAGCTTTTGTGGCGAGCGAGCTTGCTCGCGCTGGGCTGCGCAGCAGCCCCAAAACCTGACACTTGGGTACACCTGAAGTACACGGTCATCCGGTCAAGGGGCCGCTGCGCGCCCCAGCGCGAGCAAGCTCGCTCGCCACAGGTTTTTGCCAACATTTATTAGGTAAATGTTTACCCAGGAAGGCAATTTAATGGCCCCTTTGTAACAAAATCCCCGCCAAAATCACTTTTATTTTCAGGTGGTTAGATGGGGATGCAAATGCGCACTGTTGGAATGATGCTGATCGCCTGTTCCCTGGCTGGCGGCGCGGCGAGCGTGCAGGCCCGAGAGTTGCGCGAGGGTGACAAGTACATGTGCAGTTGGGGCGCAGGCACTGCCGCCAGGGCACAGGAACTCAAGCTGTCGGGTGTGTCGCTGTATGCCGCGCGGCAGAAGATCCAGACCATCAAGTTCAGCAAATCGTGGATGCGCATGATGGCCATGGGCATCACCGAGCAGACCTACGACAGCCGCTCACGGCTCAAGCCCGACGTCATCCGCCAGAGTTTTTACCAGGACTGCCTGCGCTACAAAGTGGCGCGTAAATGATCCAGGGCTGTTTTGCACCGGTCAGTGCAAAATCTGCGTAAGCCTGTCCAACTTTGCCTTGGCGCTGCTGGCCATACTGGCGCCAGGTAAACCAAGAGGCACAGGCCATGACTGATTACGTATTCCCCCCCGCGCCAACCCCATCCCTGGCCGTACAGGGCAGCGACGCACGTTTCCCGCTGCGCCGCGTGTTCTGCGTGGGCCGCAACTACAGTGAACACGCCCGTGAAATGGGGCATGACCCGGATCGCGAACCGCCATTTTTCTTTATGAAACCGGCTGATGCAGTGGTGCCGGCCGAAGGCGTGATCGCCTACCCGCCGCTGACTGCCGACCTGCACCATGAGGTGGAACTGGTGGTGGCCATCGGCAAGGGTGGGGTGGATATCAGCCCTGAAGACGCTTTGTCCCACGTTTGGGGGTATGGCGTCGGCATCGACTTGACCCGTCGCGACCTGCAGGCCGAGGCGAAAAAGCTCGCGCGTCCGTGGGATTGGGGCAAGTCGTTCGATGAATCGGCGCCCAGCACCGCCTTGCAACCTGCGAGCGTTATCGGGCACCCGGCCAGCGGCAAGATCTGGCTCAAGGTCAATGGTCAGCAGCGTCAGGTCGGCGACTTGGCTGACCTGATCTGGTCGGTGAGTGAAATCATCAGCTACGCCTCAAAATCCGTAGCACTCAAGGCCGGTGACCTGATCTTTACCGGCACCCCGGCAGGCGTCGGCGCGTTGCAGCGTGGGGATGCGGTTACCGCTGGCATCGAGGGCATCGGCGAGTTGAGTTTCACCCTCAGCCAGGGTTGAGGCTAAAGTGGTGCCCAGGCCATTCGAGAGACTGTTATGCCAGGCACCCGCGTCACCACCTATGGCATGGAACAACGCAGCGACCGCCCCGACTTCTATATCCGCGACAAGCGCGGGCGGGCGGCGCTGACCAGCCCGCATCGGCATGAATACTTCCAGATTCAGATCAACCTGGGCGGCGACACCGTGCAACATATCGGCGGCGCGGTGCGTCCGTTCCCGCACAAAGCCATGGCGTTTATCCTGCCCCATCGCCTGCATGTGATTCCCCACCCGCAAGACGGCGAGTTCATGCTGATCAACTTCAGCCAGGCGTTCTTCCTGCCGCAGTTGACCTGCGACCCGCTGGACCTGGAAGACATCCCCATCAGCCAGGCGCCGGAGCTGTCACCGTTCCGTTTTCAGGAGCACCTGGACTTCATCCTTGACGACGCCGACTTTGAACAAGTGCACATCTGGCTCGGCCATATGCGCACCCTGGACGCCCAGCGCACTTTCGGCGCGCGTGAGCGCTTGAAAGGCTACTTGTTCCAACTGATCGGCCTGGTTTGCCAGCAGTACGCCGAACCCTTGCAGGCGTTTGCCGCCAATAACACCACCCGACGCGGACGCAAAGACGCCTTGGCACGGGTGCACGGCTATATCCGCGAGCATCTGCACGAGCCGGGCCTCAATCTTACTGACGCTGCGGCCGCTGCGTTCCTGTCACCCAACTACCTCACCCATTTGCTGCGCAAAGAAACCGGCAAACCCTTTTCTCAGTGGGTGCTCGACCGCCGCATGCAATTGGCGCGCACCTTATTGCTCAACACTGCGCAATTGATAGGTGCAGTTGCCCTGCGTTGCGGGTTTACCGACGAGGCGTACTTTTCCCGCTGCTTTCGCAAGGCCCATGGCCTGGCGCCGGGGCAGTTTCGGCGTCAACAACAGGCAAAACCCCTGTAGTCGAGCGCCTTCTCTTACAAATCCACGACAATCTGTGTGTTTCTATTTACATACAATTGCGTGCATCCACGGAGGAGGCATCTATGCAAAACCCTATTCGGCTGGCGACGCTGGCGGATATCGACACGTTGTTCGCCATTCGCACGGCCGTGGTGCAGAACCACTTGAGCCGTGAGCAGATGGCGGATCTGGGCATTACGCCACAGGTGCTGGCGGACAGCATCCGTGAAGCGCCGTGCGTGTGGCTGGCAGAAGTGGAGGGCCAGCCGGCGGCTTTTTCGATGGTCAACTTTGACAGCGGCGAGGTATTTGCGATGTTCGTATTGCCCGCCTACGAAGGCCGGGGTTTGGGCCGCCAACTGATGGCGGTGGCTGAAGCCGCACTGTTTGAGCACCACCCGACGCTGTACCTGATCACCGACGGGCGCGGTGAAATCCGCGCCAACGGGTTTTACCAACGGCTGGGCTGGACGCAGGTGGGCCGGGTCGAGGGCGATGATGTGCGGTATGAAAAGAGCAGGGCACCTTAAATCATGAACCCGGCAGAACCCCCGTCCACCAACGGCCTTCGCTATGCGACGATCGGGGTTGCGTGCGCCGCGGTGCTGCTCGGCATCTTGTTTATGCGCTTCAATGCTCAGGTTGACCTGGAACGGGAAGAGGCCGCCGAACGCTTGGCGCTGTGCCAACATCTTGAAAGTGTGGCCCGTGCCACTTCGACTACCAGTCTGGAATCGCTTGAGGCCTGTAAGCAACTCAGAAAGCGTTACAGCGAGAGTGCCGCGCCGTGATAAGCAATAACCCTATTTGAACAATGGATATATAGCCACTAAGTGATAAGGGCTATATCGGTTTATTGCACCAAAAAGTGGCACTTGTTGACTTGGCTACCTTAAAAATCATGTGGTTATTGAATGACTTACGCGGCTTTTAATCCGACGAAAGGAATAAAATAATCTTGTTGCAGGTTTTGACAATCGTTACTATAGCCGGGCGTTCACCTCCCACGGTTTATGCATTTTTAAATCCCAAGTTTCCATCAGCTACTTGGGATTTTTTTTGCCTGGAGTTTGACCTCGGCATCACACTTCACTATCAGCGAACTCTGCACGCATGCGTCCATTGCGTTTGGCCTGATACAGCAACTTGTCGACCGACTCGACGAACGCCAGCAGGTCGCTGTTGGGCGTCACGGTATGCGTGCCCACCCCCAGGCTCAGGCTCAGCAACTTGGAAACCGGCGAAACGGCGTGTTCGATCTGCTGCTGGCAAATCAAGTGCAGGCAGCGCTGCGCCACTTGCCTTGCTGAGGCTGCGTCGGTTTCGGGCAGCAACCACACAAATTCCTCGCCGCCGATACGCGCAATAAAATCCCGTGGCCGGTTGGCCGCCTGCGACAAAGTGCGGGCCACCTGGCGCAAGGCTTCATCACCCTTGATATGGCCGTAGTGGTCGTTGTACTGCTTGAAAAAGTCTATATCCAGAATAATCAACGACAGCGGCAATTGGCTGCGCAGGGCACTGGCCCATTCGCGTTCGAGCACGGTGTCGAACATGCGGCGGTTGGCGATGCCGGTGAGGCCGTCCTGGAAGGAGTATTCCTCCAGTTGTTTTTGCAGGCGGATCAAGTGCTCTTCGGTCTTCTTGCGCTCGCTGATATCGAACATAAAGCCGATCAAGGCTTCGACTTCGCCGTCCTTGCGCACCACATGCACCACATCGCGGATCCACACATACTCGCCATTGGCCGTCAGTGCGCGGTAGTCGGCTTCGTGGTCCACGCCGGCACGCGATTGCGACACGCAAAAGTTCACCACGTATTCACGGTCGTCCGGGTGCATGCGTTCGACCCAATCATCCACGCTCACCCAGCTTTGCGGGCTCCAGCCCAGCAGCGTTTCGATCTGCGGGCCGATGTAGCTGAAGGTCATGCTCTGCCAGTCGATGCGCCAAGGGATGGCCTTGGTCGACTCCAGCAGGGTTTTGTACACGTCGCTGTCGGGCTGGCTCGGGGGAACGATGCTCATGGCGGGCGGCTCAGGGTGATGGCGAAAAGCCAAGAGCGTCTTTTGATACAGGTTGTGAGTCAAGCCCTTGCCAAAGCAGCAGACGAGAGGTCGTGTGTTGGGTTTCTGACGCCAGTGCACCAGCGTTTACAGGGCGAAATGTGGCACAGCTATCACTTTTGAATTAATTGTTCAGTAGCAGGCAAAACCTTATCTATGCTGGTTGCATCACACCCACAGGGTCGAACCCAGGGATGGGGGCTCAGCATGATTGCGCTCGACGAACTCAATAAGATCATGGCCGCGGGCTTCCTGCCGCTGGCCTGTGATTGCAGCCTCAACAGCGACGGCTCGCTGCGCATCAGGGTGTTCGAGCCAGCGTCGGGTCGCGTCGATCTGCTGTTGACCCGGGTCTCGCCCCAAGGCCTGGACAGCATCCGTTCCATCTCAAACCTTATTGGCGAACTGCGCACCGAGATCAAGGCCGGGCGGCGTGGTTTTGCGGCAGTCGGTTAACTGTTGACGCTGCTGGTGGGGGCGGTGTCAGCGCCATAGTAGCGCCAGCAGCAATGCCGATGCTCCGGCAGGATCACGCAGCCGCTGAGGCTGACGATCAACAGGGCGGCAACCAGTATAGAGAGTCGACGGGGCATGATATTTCCTCATTGTGTGTTTTGCGTTACCTGTTGAACGCCACCACCTGCACAAATCCGTCGCGATGCTTTCAAACATTTCATCCAGCGTTTTCTTCCCTTGAGCAATACTCCCACCGTCGAGAAACAATTCACCGTTCTCGCGACGGATTTTCCTGTGCCCAGCGTTCAACCCATCAGATGCGAACATTTTCGTCCGCCGTATGAAGGAGTTGCCATGAACCCTCTGGCCAAATTGCGCTATGCCTTGTTGGTCCCGCTGGCCTTCGCCGCGCTTGTCAGCACCCCGACCTTTGCCCAGACCGAAGTGATCATTCGCCAGGCCCCACCGGCAGAACGCGTTGAAGTGATCCCGGCTGAACGCCCGGGCTTTGTCTGGGACCGTGGCCACTGGCAATGGGAACGTGGCGCGTATGCCTGGGTGCCGGGCCACTGGCAGGAAGTGGTGCGTAACGCGCGCTGGGAACCTGGGCACTGGGAATCCCGTGGCCCCAACTGGTACTGGCGCAAAGGGCACTGGATCCGCTGAAACCTCTTAGCCCCCGGACCGAGTATTACCTGATTGAAAGACACTGATCCGGACGTTGAGCTACTGGCACGTATCGGCAACAACGAACCTGCGGCCGTCAACGAAATGGTGACGCGCAAGCTGCCGCGCCTGCTTGCGCTTGCCGGGCGGCTGCTGGGGGATGCCGACGAAGCCAAGGACGTGGCCCAGGAAAGCTTCCTGCGCATCTGGCGCCAGGCGGCCAACTGGCGCCCCGGCGAAGCGCGTTTTGACACTTGGCTGCACCGCGTGGCGCTCAACCTGTGCCATGACCGCTTGCGCCGGCGCAAGGAACGCCCGTTGAACGAGGACGAAGCGCTGGAACTGGCGGACAGCGCACCCTCGCCGGATGAACAGTTGGAAACGGCGGACCGTAGCGCCAGGATGACCGCCGCCCTGGCGAGCTTGCCCGAGCGCCAGCGTGAAGCCATTGTGCTGCAGTACTACCAGGAGCTGTCGAACATCGACGCCGCGGCCCTGATGAACATCAGCGTCGAGGCACTGGAGAGCCTGCTGTCGCGGGCCCGACGCCAGTTGCGCAGCCAACTTGCCGACACACCCGGGCTCGCCCGCCCAGGAAGGGGAAAACCATGACACCTGAACGCTTTGCGCACTTGGCTGACGCCTACGGCGCCAGCCTGCATCGCTGGCCCAGCGCCGAACAAGCCGCTGCCCAGGCACTGCTCGACAGCGGCAACCCACGCGCGCGCGAGGCGTTGCGCGAGGTCGGTTGGCTCGACGCCCAGTTGGACAGCCATCAGCTGGTGTTCAACGAACCGGCGCTTGCGCGACAGATTCGCGAGTCTGCACCGCGACGGCCGTCGTTCTGGGCACGCTATGCCAACTGGCTGTCGCCTGCCGGGTTGGTGGGCGTGGGCATTGCCGGCATCGCCGCCGGGGTACTGGTGGCGTCACTGAGTGTGCCGTTGCCGATGCTGTCATCCGACGTGCTGCCCAGCGTCTTCGATCAGGGCGACGCCGATGTCGTCTTCACCGTCAACGCCGAGGAAACCGAGCAATGACCCCAACATCCCTTAAACCCTGGCTGGTTTTCTCGGTATTACTCAATGTGTTTTTGATCGGTGGCGTGGGCGGCGGCCTCTATCACTGGATGGCTACCGCCAAGCCCGCCGAAGCGGTGGTCAACCAGCACGGTCTGCGCCAGGCGATGATCAAGTTGCCGATGGAGCGGCGCAAGGAATTGCGCCAGTTGTTGCGCCACAACCGCGCCGACAGCCAGCCGCTGATCATGGCCGGTCGCGAAGCACGCCTGGGGGTGATCAAGCAGCTCGAAGCGCCGACGCTGGATCGCGATGCGCTGGTCACTGAACTGGCCAAGGCCCGCGAGGCAGATGCGGCGCTCCGGGCATTGGTGGACGCGACGCTGGCGCAGTTTGCGAGCAATTTGCCCCAGGATGAGCGGCAAAAACTGGTCGAGGCGCTGTACCAGCGCGGGCAGGCTAAAAACCGCGAGAAACTGCCGCAGGTGGCGGGGACTAGACCGCGTTCCTGAGCGGTTGCTCACATCCAGCTGATGCAATGCGATCCAAGTGTGGGAGCTGGCTTGTCGGGTCGCCGCATCGCTGCCTGCGTATCGAGCGCGCCGACGGAGTATTGCCACGAGCGTGTTGGGCTTGCGTCTCGACTCGCTGCAATCGCTTGGGTACCTTGAGCACGGCGGCGTGTTGCCGTTTGTGATCCGTTAGACTGTGCAACGGACCCGTCAAGGAGCGCTCGATGATTGACCCGCAAGTACTGCAACAGTTGGCCCCGGATGGCGTACTGCGCGCCGCTATTAACCTTGGTAACCCGGTGCTGGCGCAGCGCGGCGCCGACGGCGAGCCGCAGGGTGTGTCGGTGGCACTCGCACGCGCGCTGGCCGAGGAGCTGGGCGCCAGCCTGGAGCTGATCACCTTTGACGCCGCCGGCAAGGTCTTTGCCGCCTTGGCCGAAGACGTGTGGCGCGTGGCGTTCCTGGCGATCGAGCCGGTGCGTGAGCAGCAAATCGCCTTCAGCGCACCGTATGTGGCGATCAAGGGCACGTACCTGGTGGCGGCTGATTCGGCGCTGACCCAGGTGGCGCAACTGGATGCGCCGGGCAAGCGTATCGCCGTGGGACAGGGCGCGGCCTACGACCTGTACCTGAGCCGAACCGTGCAGCACGCCGAACTGGTGCGTGCGCCCACTTCTGCGGCGGCGGTGGACTGGTTTATCGAGCAAGGCCTGGATGCGGCGGCGGGGGTGCGGGATTTTCTGCAAGCCCGTGTGTCTGCGCACTGGCGCCTGCTTGACGATAACTTCATGACCATTCACCAGGCCATGGCCGTTCCAGTGGCGCATGCAGCCGCTGCCGCGTTCGTCAAATCCTTTGTCGAACGGCAGAAAGCCAAGGGTGGAGTCAAGCGCGGTTTGCTGGACAGCGGGCAGAGTGCGGACTTACAGGCGTCGTAGGAACGACTTGACGATGTGGCGGGTGGCGTCGGTGGTGTCCAGTTCGTCCATGGCGCCGTAAGCGTGCCACCGGCAGTCAATGATCTCGTTGCAAGGGCGCGCCTCGCTGATGTTCACCACCGAGGCCTCGAACACGTGGTGCACGGTGTCGCGGGCCTTCAGCTCCTGCAAGTACAACAAACCATCCACATTCAACCCGGTTTCTTCTTCCAGCTCGCGTGCGGCGGCGCCGACCGGGCGCTCGTCACGCTCGACCTTGCCGCCCGGCAAGGCCCATTTCGAGCGGGCCTTGCGCACGAAGAGGATATGCCCCTGGTGTTCACAAATTACGGTTGCACGGATTTTCAATGTCTACACCTGCCTGGCCCAATGACTGTCATGAAAGTGTAATGCAATTGTCATGCTGATTCAGGCTGGCATGCACCAGCGGTGATGTGGATACTGCCCCCTTGATGAAAACGGACGAGGACAACTGATGAATACCGTACGTTGGGGCATGATTGGCTGTGGCAGCGTCACTGAACTCAAGAGTGGACCCGCCTTCTACAAAGCGCCAGGTTCGGCGCTGGTGGCCGTGATGGGGCGCCGTGAAGAAGCTGTGCGTGATTATGCGGCACGCCACGGCATTGCCCGTTTCTATACCGACGCCCAGGCCTTGATCGACGACCCCGAAGTGGACGCGGTGTACATCGCCACACCGCCCGACAGCCACCTCGAATACAGTCTGATGGTGGCGGCAGCCGGCAAGCATTGCTGCGTCGAAAAGCCCATGTCGCTGAATGCCGAGCAGAGCGCCTTGATGCAGCGCACCTTCGAGCGGGCCGGGCTGCACTTATTTGTTTCCTACTACCGCCGTTCGTTGCCGCGCTTCCAGCAAGTACGCGACTGGCTGCAGGCAGGGCGCATTGGCGAGTTGCGCCACGTGACCTGGAGCCTGTGCAAGCCACCGGCGGCCGCCGATGCCAGCGCTGCCAACTGGCGCACCGACCCGACTATTGCCGGCGGCGGCTACTTTGCCGACCTGGCGAGCCATGGGTTTGATTTGTTCCAGTACCTGGCCGGCGATATCGTCGAGGTCACCGGGTTTACCGCGCGCCAGGCCGGCAATTATGTGGCTGAAGATGCGGTAACGGCTTGCTGGACTTTCGCGAATGGCGCGCTGGGCATGGGTTGCTGGAACTTTGTCGCAGACCGGCGCGAAGACCGCGTGGAGCTGATCGGCAGCCGCGGCCGCATCACCTTTGCCGTGTTTGAAGACCAGCCGTTACGCCTGGAAGGTGAGGTGAATGAGGTGCTGGAAATACCCTGCCATGAACATATCCAGTGGCATCACGTACTGGCCATGAATGCGCATATTTGTGGCGAAGCCGAACATCCGTCACTGGCGATCGAGGCGCTGAAGACCGACCGGATCCTCGATAAGGTGTTACTCCGTAACCCTAATTTGCCGGGTTAATGGGGATATACCTGTTTTTTCTCTCAGGAATAGGCAAATGAAATATTGGATGCTGTTGTGGCTGTTACTGGCCACCAATGTGCTGGCGGCCCCACGTAGCCAAGGGACGCCTGGGGAGTTTGATTTTTATGTGTTGTCGCTGTCATGGTCGCCGACGTTCTGCCTGACGCACCCTGGCAACGAGCAATGCACGGGCAAAGGCTACGGGTTTGTGTTGCACGGGCTTTGGCCGCAGTACGCCAAGGGCGGCTGGCCCGCGTCGTGCGATACGCAATCGCGATTGTCGGCGGCGGACCTGGCCAAAGGTGCGCTGATCTTCCCCACGCAGGCGTTGCTCAAGCACGAGTGGGCCAAACACGGCACCTGCAGCGGGCTGGACGCTTCGCGTTACCTGGAGGCCACCGATACGGCCTTGGCCAACGTGCAGATTCCGCAGCAGTTGCAGCCGTTCAATGTGCCCAATTACATGGATGCACAAGCGATCGAGAGCCTGTTCCGCCAGAGCAACCCGGCCATGGGCAACCATGGCATGGCGGTCATTTGCAAAGGCAAGGTGCTGTCTGAAGTACGCGTGTGCCTGAGCAAAGAGCTGCGTTTTGCCGGCTGCCCCCGCAGTGTTAAGAGCCAATGCAGGGGCGGTGATATCCGCATTCCGGTTCAGCGTTGATCAACTGTCGGGGTGCAAGGCGATGGCGCCAACCGCCGTTGCACTCGACGCGCCGGCGCGATCCGCCAGGTAACGCGCCGGCGGCTGGCCCACGGCTTTACGGAACATGGTGATAAAGCCGCTGGCGTTCTCATAACCCAGGTCCAGCGCTACCCGTTGCACGCTTTCACCCTTGGCCAGGCGTTGCAGTGACAGAATCACATGTAACTGCCGGCGCCAGCGGCCGAAACTCAAACCCAGCTCCTCCAGCAGCAGGCGCGTCATGCTGCGCTCGCTCATGCCGATGCGCTGTGCCCATTGTTCGAGCGTGGACTTGTCGCTGGGGTCTGCCAGCAAACTGTCGGCAAGGCGCCGCAGTCGCAGGTCCTGGGGCATGGGCAGGTGCAAGTCTTCAATGGGGGCTTGGGCCAGTTCGTCCAACAATGTGTTGATCAAGCGTCCCTGCGCACCGTTTTCCTCGTACAAGTGCGGAAAACTCACCGCCTTGCTGATCAACTCATGCAACAGCCCGGACACGGCTAACGTGCAGCCTTGGGTGGGCAGAGCGCCGGCGGCGTCCGGGTCGATCAGCAGGCAATACACCTCAGCCTCCCCGGCACCCCGCGCGGCATGGGCCAGGCCGCCGGGAATCCAGAGTGCGCACTGGGGCGGCACGATCCAGATGCCGGCCTCGATCTGGCAATGAATCACCCCGCGCAGGGTGTACATCAACTGGCCTTTGCGGTGCGAGTGCGGCGTATGTTCCCAACGCTCGGACGTGCTGGTGGCGCCTACGGCGACCACTGCGCGCGGGATCAGGTCGGCGTCCCTGGACCGGGACAGGTCGCGTTCTTCAAGGCGGTGGCGTTGCATGGCGGATTCGCTATTTGGCCGAATTGCGAAATATTCTGGCTATTCTGTGCAATGCCGTCCAGTCGCAAGATCTCTATAGTGAGAGCCACTCTCATTTAGGAGCTTTGCCATGCGACTCGACAGTTCAACCTTTCCCGTGGTGAAAATCGTGTTTGACGCGCCTAACGAAGGCGGCCCGGAGGATGCTTTTGCGGTGTTCGAAAGCCTGCTGGCTCGCCAGCAAGCGTTTGTGCTGCTGCACGAAAAAGCCGTCGACGAAAACAACCACGAGCACTCTCACGAGGAGCGCAAACACGCCTCGATCTGGATGAAAAAAAACAAACAGGCGTTGCGCACTTACGTCAAAGGCATGATCCAGGTGGAACCCAGCGCCGCGCAACGCCTGGCCCTCAAGCCGTTTGCGCTGATGTTCGGCAAGGCCTGGGGCTACCCGCTGCTGGTGGTGGAATCCAGGGACCGCGCCTGGGCGCTGGCGCGGGATGTACTCGATGAGCAGGTGTCGGATGTGGCGCATTTTTGATGTGCCCGATCGTTGCGCTATCGTTCCCATGCTCCGCGTGGGCATGCATCCTGTGACGCTCCGCGTCACGACTTCAGGTGCGGGACGCGGAGCGTCCGAGGCGGCATTCCCACGCAGCGCGTAGGAACGATCAAGGGGGTGTCCTCGCGGACGCATTAAAGTATCCTCCGCGCCCCGCTTATCACTGATTCAATAAGAATGACCGGACAAGACATGCAGGCACTGCTGGAATCGATCCTGAGCGAAGTTCGCCCCCTGATCGGCCAGGGTAAAGTCGCCGACTACATTCCCGCACTCGCCGATGTACCTGCCAATCAGCTTGGCATCGCCGTGTACGGCAACGATGGCTCGGCCTATTGCGCAGGCGATGCCGACACGCTGTTCTCGGTACAGAGCATCTCCAAGGTGTTCAGCCTGGTGCAGGCCATCGACCATGGCGGCGAAACCATCTGGGAGCGCCTGGGCCACGAGCCTTCGGGGCAACCGTTCAATTCCATGGTGCAGCTGGAGTTCGAACGCGGCCGCCCGCGCAATCCCTTCATCAATGCCGGCGCCCTGGTGATCTGCGACATCAACCAGTCACGCTTCGCCGTGCCGATTTTGTCGATGCGTGACTTTGTGCGGCGCCTGTCGGGTAACCCGCAAATCCTGGTCAACAGCGTCGTCGCCGACTCCGAGGCCCAGCACGGCGCGCGCAACGCGGCCATGGCCTATTTGATGAAGTCCTTCGGCAACTTCCACAACGACGTCGACGCGGTGCTGCACAGTTACTTCAACTACTGCGCGCTGCAAATGAGCTGCCTGGATTTGGCCCGGGCATTCAGCTTCCTGGCCAACGAGGGCGTAAGTGCCCACAGTGGCGAGCAGATTTTGACCGCGCGCCAGACCAAGCAGGTCAACTCGATCATGGCCACCAGCGGGCTGTATGACGAGGCGGGCAACTTTGCCTACCGTGTGGGTTTGCCGGGCAAGAGTGGTGTCGGCGGCGGAATTGTCGCCGTGGTGCCGGGGCAGTTTACGGTGTGCGTGTGGTCGCCTGAATTGAATGCGGCGGGGAACTCGCTGGCGGGGATGAAGGCGTTGGAGTTGCTGAGCGAGCGGATTGGGTGGTCGGTGTTTTGAGTGCCTGGGGATTCACGCTGATGCATGAATCCCCTTGCTGATCAGGACCTGTGAGGTTTCACGAACAGATCAAGCATCAAAAACAATGCCCCGGCTGTAATTGCGATATCAGCAATATTGAACACGCCGGTATGTGTTGGCCCCACGTTCAGCACCATGTAATCCACGACATGCCCGTCGCGAAACACACGGTCGATCAAGTTGGCGATACCGCCCAAGGCAATCGCGTAAAGCGGCAAGACTTTACGCAGCGGCTGGCTCCAGTTGGAAAGCGACCACCACATGGCCCACGTCACCACGACGGCTACGCCAACGATAAAGATCAGCTGTTTGACCTGCGGCGGCAATGCGGCGCCCAGGCTGAGGAAGGCGCCTGGGTTGAGGCTCAGTTCCAGCGCAAGGTTGAGAGGGCTGGAGCCAATTTTGAAGCTGCTGGCTTGCAGCGAAACCAGGGCCAGCAGTTTGACTAGCTGGTCCACGGCAATAAAGGCAATGCCGGCGAGGAGGGCGAAGGTGCGGCTTCGTAGAAGGGGCGAGGTACTCAAGCGGTAACTTCCTGTTCCGGTTTGTCGACAGAGCGCCCGAAGATAGCTCAGGCGCTCTATCTCGTCCATCTTCAGGCGGCTGGGTGGGCCACGTTCAGGGCTTTGTCCACCAGCAACTGCACACCTTCGAGCATGCGGCAGATGCCCAGCGCGACATTGCGTTGGGAGCCGTCGATTTCAAACGCCAGGTGGTTGGCGATATTGCTGATGGACGCCAGATCCTGGGAAGCATTGACCAGCAGGGTTTCGGTGCCCAGGTCGGCGCGCACGGTGAAGATGCCTTCGCTGGGTTCAGGAATGGGTTTGCCGGGGTTGAGGTAGTGGGCGATCGCACGGTAGGCCACTTCGTGCAGGGTGCTGGTGTCGTAGTCTGGCTGGCCTGGGGGATTTGGGCTGTCTTTGATCATGGTGAAGGTCCTAAGATTAAGTGGAGCTGCCAACGTTCGCGGTCAAGCGAAGAGGGTGGCAGCTGTACACGGGTTGACCGACCGGCAATCAAAGGAAATCCGGCATACCCGAAGGTATCCCGCATACAGCCACCGCAACACGATACCTCAGGCGTGAAAAAAACACCTGAAATAGGTTAGAGCCAAGCTGTACTTTAATTAATCGGACGGTCAAATCCGGCCGCTGAATTGGCAGCGACGGCACAGAGATTAGTCAGCCCACTTCCGACCGACAACCTGAAACCCTTGTGGGAAATATCTGAACGCACGCGATCACCTGTGGGAGCTGGCTTGCCTGCGATAGCAGAGTGTCAGTCAACCCATGCGGCACTGAAAGGCCGCCATCGCAGGCAAGCCAGCTCCCGCAGGTTGATCTTCATCGCTCGTTGATGGCGAGTGTCATACCTGCGAGCTATGAACCAGGCGCAAACCAGCGTATCCAGCCCGCCCATAACAGCATGAGCACGCCGACACACAGCAGTACGGCGTACACCGGCCGTACGCGGCGGGCGCGGTCTTGCAGTGCGCCGAGGGCGCAGAGTGCGATGAGCAGCGCGAACACCCAGCGGGGCAGGTGGGCGGTGATGCCTAAACGGTTTCGTGCCCGCGGCTTGATCGGCGAAGTGTTGCGGGTTGCGGGTTTTGGCCGGTTCATGGACGAGTCCTTTCGCTCATGATGAATGGGTGAGCCAATCGATGATTGCGCTCTCGACTGGCTAAGCTAGCGCAGTTTGTGGGAGGCGTAACCTGTGAGAATTGACAGTTTTTTGAACTGTTTTGGCATTCACCGGAGATTCAATGTGGGAGCTGGCTTGCCTGCGATAGCAGTGTGTCAGCCAACCCATCCGGTACTGGAAGATCGTTATCGCAGGCAAGCCAGCTCCCACAGGTTGATCTTCATTGGGGTGGAGATTTGTGTTTGTTCCAAACAAAAAATGCGCCCCAGAGGGCGCATTTTTTTGTTCGGTCAGCAATCACCTAATCAATCAATCGCATCCCAAGCCCGATCACCGTGCTCGTCTTTAATCCGAGTCGGCAAGCCCATCACGTCCAGCGCCTTCAGGAACGGCTCAGCCGGCAGTTCCTCGACGTTGGCCATGTGTTTCACGTCCCACTCGCCACGCGCCACCAGCAGCGCAGCGGCCACCGGTGGTACGCCTGCGGTGTAGGAGATGCCTTGGCTGTCGGTCTCGGCAAAGGCTTCTTCATGGCAGGCCACGTTGTAGATGAACATCTCACGTGGCTGGCCGCCTTTGGTGCCTTTGACCAGGTCACCGATGCAGGTTTTGCCGGTGTAGCCGGGGGCGAGCGAAGACGGGTCGGGCAGCACGGCCTTGACCAGTTTAAGCGGTACGACTTCCAGGCCTTCGGCGGTGGTGACCGGTTTTTCGGAGAGCAGGCCGAGGTTTTTCAATACGGTGAACACGTTGATGTAGTGTTCGCCGAAGCTCATCCAGAAACGCACGTTGGGCACGTCGAGGTTTTTCGACAGCGAGTGCACTTCATCGTGGCCGGTAAGGTAGAGGTTCTGCGAACCGACGACCGGCAGGTCGTCGGTGCGTTTGACTTCGAACATGGTGTTGCTGGTCCACTGGCTGTTCTGCCAGCTCCACACCTGCCCGGTGAACTCGCGGAAGTTGATTTCCGGGTCGAAGTTGGTGGCGAAGTATTTGCCATGGCTGCCGGCATTGACGTCGAGAATATCGATTGAATCAATGCGGTCGAAATGCTGTTGCTGCGCCAGCGCGGCATACGCGTTGACGACACCCGGGTCGAAGCCCACGCCAAGGATGGCGGTGATGTTCTTCTGTTTGCACTCTTCCAGGTGGTTCCATTCATAGTTGCCGTACCACGGCGGGGTCTCGCAGACCTTGCCCGGCTCTTCGTGAATGGCGGTGTCCAGGTACGCAACGCCCGTGTCGATGCAGGCACGCAGTACCGACATGTTGAGGAACGCGGAGCCCACGTTGATAACGATCTGCGACTCGGTCTCGCGGATCAGGGCCTTGGTCGCTTCCACGTCCAAAGCGTTCAGCGCAAAAGCCTGGATGTCGGCGGGCACCTTGAGGCTACCCTTGGCCTTGACGCTGTCGATGATGGCCTGGCATTTGGAGATGTTGCGCGACGCGATAGCAATACGACCGAGTTCGTCGTTGTGCTGCGCGCACTTGTGGGCCACCACCTTGGCGACACCTCCTGCACCAATGATAAGAACGTTCTTTTTCAATTGCTTTATCTCTCCTTTATCCGCCAGCTTACGAAAGGCTGGACAGGTAGTCGTCGTAACCAAATTCACGAACCACCTCGACTGTACCGTCGAGTTGTTTCACTACGATGGACGGCATTTTCAGGCCGTTGAACCAGTTTTTCTTGACCATGGTGTAGCCTGCGGTGTCGATGAACGACAGCCGATCGCCGATGGCCAGCGGACGATCAAATTGATACTCGCCGAAGATGTCCCCGGCCAGGCAGGATTTGCCGCACACCATCACGGTGTGTTCGCCGTCGCTCGGCGCTAATTTGGCGTTGAGGCGGTAGATCAGCAAGTCCAGCAGGTGGGCTTCGATGGAGCTGTCGACCACGGCGAGGTTCTTGCCGTTGTAGAGGGTGTCGAGCACGGTGACTTCCAGCGAGGCGCTGTTGGTGATCGCTGCTTCACCCGGTTCCAGATACACCTGCACGCCGTACTGCTCGGAGAACGCTTTCAAGCGCGCGCAGAACGCGTCCACGGCATAGTCTTCACCGGTGAAGTGGATGCCGCCGCCAAGGCTGACCCACTCGACCTTGTGCAGCAGCGCGCCGAAGCGTTCTTCGATGGTGCCGAGCATTTTGTCGAACAGGCTGAAGTCGCCGTTCTCACAGTTGTTGTGAAACATGAAGCCCGAGATTTGATCAATCACGCCTTCGATCTTCACCGGGTCCCATTCGCCCAGGCGGCTGAACGGGCGCGCCGGGTCGGCGAGCAAATAGTCGGAGCTGCTCACCTGCGGGTTGACGCGCAGGCCGCGGGTCTTGCCTTCGCTGCGTTCGGCAAAACGTTGCAGTTGGCTGATGGAGTTGAAGATGATCTTGTCGCAGTTCTCCAGCATCTCTTCGATTTCGTCATCGGCCCAGGCCACGCTGTAGGCGTGCGCTTCACCTTCGAACTTCTGGCGACCGAGCTTCAATTCATACAGCGACGACGAGGTGGTGCCGTCCATGTATTGCTGCATCAGGTCAAACACCGACCAGGTAGCAAAGCACTTGAGCGCCAGCAAAGCCTTGGCGCCGGACTGCTCGCGCACGTAAGCAATCTTCTGCATGTTGACCAGAAGCTTCTGTTTATCGATGAGGTAGTACGGCGTTTTGATCATTTTTGAGAGCCTGCGGCGGTGCCTGCCAAAAAAGGACACGCATTGTGCCCGCACTTGGATCAGATCGAAAGGTTAGCGGGCGGATTTGCTGAACCCTACGTCGCAATAAAGACATTCTCGTGAACCCTGGCTGCCATTAAACCGTCATCTCCCTGGCACCGTCCTGCCACATTCCCCCGTTACTGTCCTCGCCAATGAGATCGATCTCAAGCGAGTGACAATGACTGATTTGAAAGACGTTGCGCAGTTGGCCGGTGTATCCCGCGCCACTGCCGCCCGCACCTTCGCCTCCCCGGAGCAGGTGCGCGAGGCCACCCGTGAGCAGGTGTTCGCTGCTGCCCGTGAGCTGGGTTTTCGGCCCAACTTGCTCGGCCGCCAGTTGCGCCTGCAAACCACCCATCTGATCGGTGTGGTGGTGCCCAACCTGCTCAACCCGGTGTTTGCCGAACAGTTCCAGGCCATGGAGCGCGCAGCGCGGCTGCGTGGCTACAGCTTGTTGCTGGCGACCACCGACTACAGCTGCGAGCGCGAAAGCGTGGTGGTCGAAGAGCTGCTGCGCCAGCGTGTGGATGGCTTGGTACTGACCGTCACCGACGCCGAGAGCAGCAGCGTGCTGAACAGCCTGGCTATGGAGCAAACCCCGTTTGTGCTGGCTTACCACCAGCCGAGCAACCCCGGCTACAGTGCGGTGTCGGTTGATAACCGCGCGGGCATGGCGCTGGCCACGCGGTATTTGCTTGAGGCCGGGCACCGACGCATCAGCATGGTCGCCGGGCCCGCCTTGCAATCGGACCGTGCGCGACTGCGCTACGCCGGGTATTGCGATGCGATGAAAGCGTATGGCCTTCAACCGCGCGCCGTGATCGAAATGCCGGCGCACACCCAGGCCGAATTTGCCGCGATCCAGCCGTATCTGCAAGGCCCGGACGCGCCCACGGCGTTGGTGTGCTCTAACGATTTCCTGGCCATCAGCCTGATCGCCGAACTGCGCCGCAATGCCTGGAATGTGCCCGAGCAACTGTCGGTGATGGGCTTTGACGGTATCTCCCTTGGCACCCAGATGCACCCGACCCTGTGCAGCGTGGTGCAGCCCATTGCACTGCTGGCCAGCACGGTGATTGACCAACTGCTGGCGCAAATCGCCGGTAACGCCCCGATTTCCCATTGCTTGCCTTGCCATATCCGGCCGGGCGAAAGCACTCAACCCCATGAGGAGCCCCTCGATGCGCGCATTCAGTAAAACCCTGGCCGCTGTGTTGCTGTGCGGTGTGGCCAGCCTGGCCCAGGCCGCCGAAACCTCGATTTGCTACAACTGCCCGCCGGACTGGGCCGACTGGGGCACGCAGCTCAAGGCCATCGCCGCCAGCACTGGCGTACAGGTGCCGCTGGACAACAAGAACTCCGGCCAGTCGCTGGCGCAACTGGTGGCGGAAAAGGCCGCCCCGGTCGCTGACGTCGTGTACTACGGCGTGACGTTCGGTTTACAAGCGCAAAAAGCCGGGGTGGTGGAGGGTTACAAACCCAAGGGCTGGGAGCAGATTCCCGCAGGCTTGAAAGACCCCGAGGGCCGATGGTTCGCCATCCATTCGGGCACCCTGGGCATCATGGTCAACGTCGACGCGCTAGGCGGTTTGCCGGTGCCGCAGAGCTGGGCCGACCTGCTCAAGCCGCAATACAAAGGCATGGTCGGCTACCTCGACCCCTCCAGCGCATTCGTCGGCTACGTGTCTGCCGTGGCCATCAACCGTGCCCTGGGCGGCGACCTGGATAACTTCGCCCCGGCCATCGACTATTTCCAGAAACTGGCGAAAAACGCGCCCATCGTGCCCAAGCAAACCGCCTATGCACGGGTGCTGTCCGGTGAATTGCCGATCCTGGTGGATTACGACTTCAACGCCTACCGTGCCCGCTACAAGGACAACGCCAATGTTGCCTTTGTGATCCCGCAAGAGGGCAGCATCAGCGTGCCGTATGTGATGAGCCAAGTGGCCAATGCGCCGCATCGCGCCAACGCCGAGAAGGTGCTCGACTTCGTGCTCTCGGACCAGGGCCAGGCGCTGTGGGCCAAGGCGTACCTGCGCCCGGTGCGCCCGGTGAAAATGCCGGCCGAGGTCGCCGCACAGTTCTTGCCCGACAGCGATTACGCCCGCGCAGGTGTCGTGGACTACCAGAAAATGGCCGCGGTGCAGGAAGCCTTCGCCGCCCGCTACCTCAACGAGGTCAAGTAAGTGGCAACTTCGACCCGACACGCGGCCTGGGCGCTGGCCCCGGCTTTTGCGGTGCTGCTCGCCTTTTGGCTGTTGCCGTTGGCGCACCTGGTGGTGTTGGGCGCCGACAGCCGTGACAGCAACGGCAGCGGCTATTGGCAGGTGCTGAGCAGCGCGCAATACCTGGGCAGCCTTGGGCAAACCCTGATGCTTGCGATGGTGGTGACGCTGGTCGCGCTGTTGATCGGTGGCATCAGCGGTGTGTTTCTGGCACGCCAGCAGTTTTTCGGGCGTTCGGCGTTGGTGGCGTTGCTCACGTTTCCCTTGGCATTTCCTGGCGTGGTGGTGGGCTTCCTGGTGATTCTGTTGGCGGGGCGTCAAGGCTTGTTTGCGGCGCTGGGGATGCACTTGGCCGGTGAGCGCTGGATCTTTGCCTATTCGTTGGCGGGGTTGTTTGTCGGCTACCTGTACTTTTCGATCCCACGGGTGATTCTCACGGTGATGGCTGCGTGCGAAAGCCTCGATCGCAGCCTCGAGGAGGCCGCGCATTCTTTGGGCGCGGGGCATTGGCGCGTGGTGTGTGACGTGATCGTGCCGGGCTTGGCGCCGGCGCTGGCTTCTTGCGGGGCCATCTGCTTTGCCACCTCCATGGGCGCTTTCGGCACGGCCTTCACCCTGGGTACACGCCTGAATGTCACACCGGTGGCGATCTACAACGTGTTCACCAATTACGCCAACTTTGCCGTGGCAGCTGCGCTGTCGGTGGTGCTCGGCGCGGTAACCTGGGCGGTGCTGTTGCTGACACGACGCCTGGTTAAAAACGCGGGGACTGTCCTGTGAAGCGCTCATCGCTGTTTGTGATTCAACTGCTGTTCACCCTGCTGGTGTGCGCTTTCATGCTGGTGCCGGTGTTGATGTCGTTGTTGGCCGGGTTGACGCGCAATTTCTTTGTCGGCCTGTCCAGCGGCTTGACCTTCGATTGGCTGATCCAGGTGTGGCAGGCCTACTCGCCGACGGTGTGGCTGTCGCTGCAATTGGCGCTGGCCTGCGCGGTGTGCGTCTGTGTGTTGGGTGTGCCCGCAGCGTATGCGTTAGTGCGCATGAACAACCGCTTCAGCCGTGCGTTCGAGGAACTGATGGTTCTGCCGGTAGCGATGCCGGGGCTCGCCAGTGCGTTGGCGTTACTGCTGACCTACGGCCAGTTCGGCACCTTTCGCAGCAGTTGGCTGTTCATTCTTGTCGGTCACGTACTGTTCACGCTGCCGTTTCTGGTACGCCCGGTGATGGCGGTGATGCAACGCCAGCACCTGCCAGTGCTGGAAGAGGCCGCCGCGAGCCTGGGGGCCGGGCCGATCAAGCGTTTTTTCAGTGTGGTGGTACCCAACTGCCGGGCGGGGATTCTGGCGGGCGTACTGATGGTGGTCACCTTGAGCCTGGGTGAGTTCAACCTGACGTGGATGCTTCACACGCCGATGACCAAAACCTTGCCGGTCGGTCTGGCCGACAGCTATGCCTCGGCGCGCCTGGAAATCGCCAGCGCCTACACCCTTATCTTTTTGCTGATGATCGTGCCGCTGCTGATTGCGTTGCAGGCCATCAGTGCTCGTTTGTCCCGTGGAGAGCGTCGATGACTGCTATCACTATCCGCCTGAAGGGCTGTCGCAAGGCGTTCGCCGACGGCACCGTGGCCGTGCATGACTTGAACCTGACCGTCGAAGGCGGTGAAACCCTGGCGATTCTCGGCCCGTCCGGCTGCGGCAAAACCACCACCCTGCGGCTGATCGCCGGGCTGGAACGCCCGGACGTGGGGCAGGTGTTTTTCGGCGACCAGGACGTCACCCGCCTGCCGATCGAGCGCCGCGATGTGGGCATGGTGTTCCAGAATTACGCGCTGTTTCCCAACCTGGATGTGGCCGGGAACATCGTCTATGGCTTGAAGATTCGCGGCCTGTCGCCCGTTGCGCGCAACAAGCGTTGTGAAGAACTGCTGGAACTGGTGGGTTTGCAGCACCACGGCAAACGCAGCATCCACGAATTGTCCGGGGGCCAGCGCCAACGCGTGGCCCTGGCGCGAGCCTTGGCGCCGCGCCCCAAAGTGCTGTTGCTGGACGAGCCGTTGGCAGCCCTGGATGCGCAATTACGCGAGCGTTTGCGCAGTGAGTTGGATGAGCTGTTGCGTGGGTTGGGCATCACCTCGGTATTTGTCACCCACGACCAAGGCGAAGCCATGGCCCTGGGCGATCGCATCCTGGTCATGGAGCGGGGCCGTGTTGCGCAACTGGCCAGCCCGCGGGAGATCTACCAGCAACCGGCCAATGCGTTCGTCGCAGGCTTTGTCGGCAACCTCAATGCCTTTGTGGTGCTTGATCGCACCGCCCACGGCCTGAAAGTCTGCGGCGGCGAGTTGCCGTGGCACAGGGCTGACTCGCCGAGCACCGTCTATTGCCGGCCCGAACACTTGCGGGTGATGGAAGACGAAGGGCACGTGCACGGCCATCTTGTGGCGCAATTCTTCCAGGGTGCACAAAGCCGCCTGCTGGTGGATGTCGGTGGCGCCCAACCGCTGCTGGTGGACAGCAGCGACAACCTATTGCACAGCGTCGGCGCACCGATTGCCCTGGCGATTGCGCCACACAAGTTATTTACCCTCAATGCTTGAGAATTTACTGTGAACCGTCCGTTTGTTGTTGCCCAGATCAGCGACCTGCACCTGAAAGCCGGTAATCGCCTCACCTATGGCGTGGTCGACACGCTGGGCGCACTGCGCCGTGCCGTCGACCATCTGAATGCCAGTGACCCACGGCCCGACATCGTGGTGGTCAGCGGCGACCTGGTGGATTTTGGTCGCGCCGATGAATACGCCGTGCTGCACCCGGAGCTGTCGCGCCTGCACATGCCTTGCTATCTGGTGCCGGGCAACCATGACACGCGTGGGCCATTGCTGGATGCATTTGGCGATCACCGTTATTTGCCGACGTCGGCGGATGGCCCGTTGGACTGGGTTGTGGACGAGCACCCGCTGCGCTTGATCGGCCTTGATTCGACCATTCCCGGTGGCCATGGCGGGCAGTTGCTGGAGAGCCAGTTGCAATGGCTGGACGCGCAATTGGCGCAGCGTCCGCATGTACCGACCCTGCTGATCCTGCATCACCCGCCGTTTATCAGCGGCATCGGTCATATGGACCGTGAGCCATTTATCAACGCGGCTGCGCTGGAAAAGGTCGTCGCCCGTCACCCGCAAGTGGAGCGTCTGTTGTGCGGCCATTTGCACCGCCCGATGCAGCGGCGTTTTGGCGGCAGCCTGAGTTGTGTCTGCCCCGGCACCTCCCACCAGATCGTGCTCGACCTGCAAGACGCCGCGCCTGCGCATTTCAACCTGGAGCCGGCAGGTTACCTGTTGCATCGCTGGGATGAACAGCACGGGTTGATCAGCCACAACGGTGTGTTCGGGGACTACCCGGGGCCGTATCCGTTTTATGACGCCCATGGATTGATTGACTGAGGTTTCACGGAGGTCCACTTCCTTACAACCAGGTAATTGAACGTTAGTTAACGCAGCGACCCACTCAAGTTTGGTCGCGTGCATCCTGCTGCCCTTTTTTTGCGCCCGGAACTTGGATTCCGCGCCGGAGTTCGCCTTGATGAAAGCCACTTTGAATGTTTTAAGCGTATTGACCGGCGGCTTGGGCATTGCCCTGAGCCCCTTGGCCTCGGCTGATTTTTTGAACGACAGCAAAGCCAACCTGAACATGCGTAACTTCTATTTCAACAACGATAACCGCGACGGCACCGCGGCGCCGTCGAAGACCGAAGAGTGGGGCCAGGCGTTTATTCTCAACTACCAGTCGGGCTTTACCGACGGCACCGTAGGCTTTGGCCTGGACGCCATCGGCATGCTCGGCCTGGCGCTCGACAGTGGTGCCGGCCGCCATGTCGGCAGCTCGATGATCCCCAACGATGACGGCAAAGCCGCCGACAGCTGGGCCCGTGGTGGTGCGACCGCCAAGGCGCGTTTCGCCAAGAGCGAGCTGCGCTACGGCTACCTGCGCCCAAACCTGCCGATTCTGGTGAGCAACGATGGCCGCCTGTTGCCGCAGTCTTTCGAAGGTGGGCAGATTACCAGTAAAGATATCGACAACCTGACCTTGATTGGCGGCCAACTGCAACACACCACCGGTCGCGGGTCCAGCGACCGCAGTGGCCTGGCAGCGGCAGGCGGCACCCAGGAAAGCAATAAATTCAACTACGCCGGTGCCGACTATCAAATCAACAAGGACCTGCTGGTGCAGTACTACTACGCCAACCTTGAAGACTATTACCAACAACACTTTGCCGGGCTGATCCATGTGTTGCCGCTGGGTGATTACGGTTCACTGAAAACCGACCTGCGTTATTTCAAGACCACCTCCGACGGCAAAAACAGCAATGCCGCCGGCCGTGCAGAAGGCTATAAGTTCAGCGGCTATACCAGTAACGGCACGGGGGAAATCGACAACAATACCTGGAGCGCCGCGTTCATCTATTCGCTCGGCCCGCACGCGATCACCGCTGGTTACCAGCAAGTCTCGGACGACAGCAACTTCGCCCAACTCAACCAAGGCGGTCTGGTGAATAAAGGGGAGGGCGGCTCCAGCCTGTACCTCTACACCGACCGTACCGTGCAAACTTTTATCCAGGCGGGTGAACGCACGGCGTTCGCCCAATACGCCTACGACTTCGTCGCGCTCGGCGTGCCCGGCCTGAAAGCGTCGGTGATGTACTTGAAGGGCGACCACATCCTCACCGTCAGCGGCAACAACGCCAGCGAATGGGAACGGGATATCTCCCTGGACTACGTGGTGCAAAGCGGTCCGTTCAAGAACGTCGGGTTCGGCTGGCGCAATGGCGTGTCGCGCAGCGAAGTCGCGCGGGACCAGGACCAGAACCGGGTATTTGTGAATTACTCGATTCCGTTGATGTAAGGCTCAAGGACCGGTGACGCCCGGCACAAGCAATTTCGCGTGGGTTGCTGTGCCATTGGTTATCTGATGAAAGCCGCAGCGCAGATAAAACGCTGCGGCTTCTGGTGTGTCGGTGGTCAGGTGTACCTGTTGAAAATGTGCCGCTGCGTGTTCCAATAACCGTTGCACCAGCGCCTTGCCAACGTTGTGTCTGCGCATTGAGGGGGCAACGTACACTCGGCGTAACCGGCCGGTGTCTGGATTGGAGTACGGATCACGTGAAACACCTCCGATCGCAATCAACAGGTCGTGACGAAACACGCCCAATAGGCACTCACCAGGTTTGTCAAACCGCAGGGTGCCGTTTTCCCATTCGCTGACAAGCCGGGTCAAAAATCTGACCGCATTGGATGATTCTATCGTTTGGCCGGCTGACACTCTACCTGTGGCGAGGGAGCTTGCTCCCGCTGGGGCGCGCAGCGGCCCCGATTTAATGTGTAGCGGGCGCCCAGGGACTCACTACAGAGTGTGGCTTCGGGACTGCTGCGCAGCCCAGCGGGAGCAAGCTCCCTCGCCACGTGTGCGCCAATCAACCACAAACGTTCAAGATTGCGCACCACCCCGCTCAGTAGACTCGCCCGACTTCTTCTACTGCAGGTTCGCCATGGACATTTTCCTTTACGCGTTCAGCGTCATGTACAGCCCCGGTCCGGTCAATTTGATGGGCCTCAATGCCGGGCTTACGGGCAAATTGCGTCGCTCCAGCGGTTTCTACATCGGCGTGGGCTGCGCGATGCTGCTGATGTTCGTGCTGTTTGGCTACACCGGCGAAGCGATCATCTCCCAGGCGGCATTGCCGTATATTTCTTTGATTGGCGGCGTGTACACGCTGTACCTCGCCTACCAGGTGTTCACCGCACGTACCGAAGTGGATGACGCCCCAAGCACGCCTGCCAAAACCTTGACCTTCTGGAATGGCCTGGTGATCCAGTTGCTCAACCCCAAGGGCATCGTCGCGGTGTTGCCAATCACCAGCGTGATGTTGCCGGCGGCGCATATCACCGGGGCCTCGATCTTTGGCGTGTCGGCCTTACTGGGGCTGGGGGCGGTCGGAGCGCCGTGGGTTTACGCATTGTTGGGCGCACTGTTGGGGCGGCGGATCAACGGGGCGGCGGCGTTTACCTGGTTCAACCGCTGCATGGGGCTGGCGTTGGCCGGGTGTGCGTATTTCATGTTTCACGCGTTCTACCTGCACGTTATTGCGCCTTGAACCCGGTGGCGCGCAGTTTCAGGCCACAGGGCGCTTGAGCTCAATGGCATCAAGGCTTTTCCAGCGGTACAGCATCACCGAGATCGCGCAGTTGGCGACAAAGATCCCGTTGATGTTGTACCCGACAGCTTGTTGCGCACTTGGCTATTGGAGTCGCTGAAAACCTGGGCAAGACGGTGGATCATCAGGTAAACCCTATGTGCAATGGTGCGACCGCGCGCAAGCTTGCGCAGCCCATGTGGGACACTTGATGGATATCGCCGACGTCGATGATGAAGTCTGTGCGGCTTTTTTTATGTTAAGTGTTGGAGAGGACGATGACGAGCATGAACGAACAATCCGCCGAGGCAGTGATCGCGTTCTGGAAGCAGGCAGGGCCAAAACGCTGGTTCGCCAAGGACGACGCGTTTGACGCAGCCTTTCGCGAGACCTTTCACGCCACGCATATGCAAGCCGCCCGGCGTGAGTTGGAAAGCTGGCTGGATTCGGCGCAGGGTGCGCTGGCCTTGCTGATTTTGCTGGATCAATACCCGCGCAATGCGTTTCGCGGCACGGCACATATGTTTGCCACCGACCCGCTGGCGCGTTTGTATGCGCGGCGGGCGGTGGACGCCGGGTTGGATCAACAGATCGAGCCCGAACTGCGCGCCTTCTGTTATCTGCCGTTTGAACATTCCGAAGACCCGGCGGACCAGCAGCGTTCGCTGGCGCTGAACCAGTATTTGGATGCCAGCACCTACCATTGGGCCAAGGAACACGCGGATATCATTGAACGGTTTGGGCGGTTTCCCCATCGCAACGCGGTATTGGCCAGGGCAACCACCCAACCCGAGCATGAGTTTCTCAAGGCCGGTGGTTTCGCCGGCTAGGCCGTGATCGTTCCCATTGCGTGGGAGCGATCATGGGCGTCCTAGACCTCGGTGGGTGCCAAGGCTGCCTTGGCGCCCACCGGACGAAAGCGCCGCAACCCCTTGAGGTCGACCGCCCAGCGCAAGGCTTCGGTGGCCGACGGGCGCTGGCCATGGCTGATTGCGCTGTCATCCTGAGTGAGCGTGCCGAGGTAACCCTGGGCACCGCCGCGCTCGCTCCAGTATTGGGTGTGGCTGAGCCAGGAGCGGGCGAGCCAGCCTTTCCAGGTGCCTACGGTGACGGGTAAATCCAGCACGCCTGCACCCATCACCGGCTTGACCGGGCCGCCGACGATATCGCCAAACAAGCCGTAGGGCGCGGGAAAGTAGAGGTTGGTCCAGCGCGTCACGGCAAACGCCGCAGCATGGTGCAGGTACTGCGGGGTAAACGGTTTTTGCCCAAGCATCACTGGCTTGCGTGCGTTATAGCCATAGCCCTTGGTGTCTTCGGTCGGTGGGCAGGCCGGCGCTTCGCGGCGTTCAATGCGTTTTTTGAAGTCACTCACACTGCGGCCCAACAACAGGCTGGCGTGGGCCATCGGGCTGCCGACGGTGACCAGGTCGCTGATGCGCCACGGATTGCCCAGGCCGCGTTGCTCGATAAATGCCTGGGCCTGCTGCTCGCGGAACCTCAAGGTGCTGCCCAGGCTGCCATCGAGGGCGGCGCCGGCGTTGGGCAATGCTTCATTAATCACCGGTTGCAACGTGGCATTGGCGGCATAACGGCTGGCCAACTCGCGGTTGCTGGGGATCACCTGGGTCAATTGGTCGTGGTGTTCATGCCACAGGTAACCGACGATGTCGTAAGCAATCACGCTGCCCAGGCTGTGGCCGACGACGATGATACGGTCGTAGTCGCCCTGGTTGTGCAGGGCGCGCAGCAACGCCACCCCGTCTGCGCGGATCTGTTCGCGAATCACCACGTTCTGCGGGTTGGGACTCAAGTAGCGCGCCGCATCGCCCAGGTAAGACAGCGCTGAATAGCGCAACCCTAGCCCGATGGCGCCAAGCAGCAGTGGCAACAGTGCGAACGGATTGTCACTGTGCTCGAACCGGCCCCAGGCCGTGGCGAGAGTGCCACTGGCAATCAGCAGCAGGAGCACCATCACCGTCCAGCGCGTGGTGCGCCAGATCGGCACGATGGCCTCGGGAATGTCACGGCGCGGGCGTTTGAAAATATCCCATAGCCAGCCCAGTAGGTGACCGACCTTGGTGCCCTGCATCTTGTGGGCCCAGTAGTATTCATAGAAGTCCGTGGAGGTGCGACCTGACGACTTCAGTACGCGCAGATCGAAATTGCGCGAAAGCCGGTCTGGCTTGCTCCAGTAAAACGGTGTGCCATCGGGCGGGGCGGCAGGGATCATCGCTTCGACGAAGCCGCGTAGCGTGTCCATTGGGCGCTGTTCGCCGATGCCGTGGATAACCACAACTGCTTGTTTCATAAGCTTATCTTCCTTGAAAGCCATGGGTGAGTGTTGCGAGTGTGGGAGCTGGTTTGCGGGGAGGCTAAACGATGTGATATTGCCACTAAGTCGCCTGTTTCCGCCAGGAATGCCTTTATCGTGGTCAGCCACCTTTTGGCGAGGAGCCTGTTAGTTCTGACAGTAGACGCAGCCTTGGAATGGCTGTGTAGTGCCTGAAGGTCAGCCTCTGCCCGATGCGTTGAGGCTGGAAGAAGTGCTTTTAGGCAATAGGAGTCTTGATCATGTCTGATTCAACCAACCCTCCGAGTGACGTATGTTGCACTGTTGTAACTGATGAGTGTGATAAAGACCCTGCGGGCTGCTCCAATCATGGTGAGGATGTGCATATACACGTGCATGTTCATGTGCACCGTCATTGTTGTTCGGCGGCGACTGCGGCCGTGACCAAGCCAGTAAAGTTGCAGGTTATAAAGTTTGGTTTTACGAGTGTCGCCATTGGTAATTCAAGTTACCCCAATTTGATGGCGCAGGTTAAAGAGCCCGCAAACTACGGACCCAACGGGACTTATAATAAAATCCAGTCTGTAGACGCTATTGATGCCGCGGCAGATATTGTTGCTCCCTCTATAACGGCTGCTGAATTGAAGGCTAAATATGATGTGCTGTCTGTCGGGTTACATAATAGTAGTTTTACCGTGGCACAAGCAGATAGGTTGAAAGAATATGCAGCGCTAGGCGGCGTCTTACTGTTAGCCTGCGATAATGGCGCCGCTGTAGGCATGTTGAATGTTTTACAGCGATTTGGGCATACCGGTACGCTTGCTGGCGTGCCTGTTGTGGGGGTTTACAGTGGCTTGTCTTCCACAACGGAAAACTTGAGCAGCTATTTCGGCAACTCTTCAGGCGTGACAATCAAGGGGTCTGCATCACTTGCAATGACTGCAACACAACTTCCCCCAGGCAGCAAGGTGTTGGCTACTTTTGGTGCTTATGTGCTTTTTTGGTTGGTAGGCGGCACGATGGGCCGAGTGATCGCATTCAGTGATATTGAACTTACCACCACTGAGGTTTCAGGCACCACGGTAGACAATGGGCAAGAGAAGTTCTTGAATAACATGATGGGCTATGCATTTGATCAAGTATTGGCGAGCGCTGGATAAAAGTATGCATTCCCACCAGGAATGCCCCTATAAAAACAGCGCATTGTCTTTCTGGGCGCCGATCTCGTAGCGTGGTCTCTCACCCAAGGAGAGCTTTTATGCCTTCACCATCGTTGCGCCTTTACGTGGATGCCCAATACACCAGCCCCTACGCCATGTCGGTATTCGTCACCCTGCTGGAAAAGGGCATGACCTTCGAAACCGTCACCCTTGACCTGGACACGGCGCAAAACCAGGCAGCGGAATTTGTCCAACTGTCCCTGACTCAGCGTGTGCCCACGTTGGTGGAAGGCGACTTCGCCTTGTCGGAGTCCTCTGCAATCAGCGAATACCTGGATGAGGCTTTCCCCCAGACCACGGTATACCCGACGGACTTAAAACAGCGGGCGAGGGCGCGGCAGGTTCAGGCGTGGTTGCGCAGCGACTTGCAGGCTATTCGCCAGGAACGTTCGACGCTGGTGGTGTTCTATGGGCAGAAGATGCCGCCGTTGTCGCCTGCGGGTGAGGCGGCCGCGCACAAGTTGATTCAGGCGGCACAGGCGTTATTGGCAGGCAACCCGCTGTACCTGTTCGGTGCGTGGTCGATAGTCGATGTGGACCTGGCGGTGATGCTCAACCGTTTGATCCTCAACGGTGACAACGTGCCCGCCGAGTTGGTGGCCTATGCACAACACCAATGGCAGCGGCCTTCCGTGCAGGCCTGGGTCAACCTGCACCGCCCGGCGCTCTAGGGGTTACAGCCATTCCTGGGCCACACGCCGGCCCAGGTCTTCCCAATCGGCCATGCCCAACACCCGCGTGGTGTTCAAGCCGCGCAGGTAACCGAGCAGTTGCTGGGCGCTGGCGTAACGCAGGTCGGCGTCTGCGGTGTCGTCCTGCAGCACGTTCTCATATTCAACCAGGTAATCGGCGACCCGCTCGCGAAACTCCGGCAATACGGCTTCGCGGATGCGGTCGAAGGTTTTCTGGTGGGGCTTCATGGCGTGGTCCTTATAGGTTTTATGGAGTTAGGCAGCCTGACACTATCGGTTCAAATGATAGTCACCATCAAGGATCACACGTTCTGTTTTTGCGCCAAAAGCGGACAATCACGCCATCGACACGCTGTTCAAGGAAATGCGCGATGAGGACGATAATCCAGCTGGGCCTGATGATACTGATGCTCGGCACCACGGTGCTGGCCAACCCGGCGATTGCCGATGATCTGCGTACAAGCCATTTGCTGCCTCTCGTCGGTAGCGTAGACTCCCTGCGGCACGCGCAATCGGTGGGGGTGTTGTACAGCGAAAACACCCGCGACAACCTCAGCTACCTTGAACGCTACCACGCCATGGCCATGAACGGCGCCAAGGATGCCCTCGACGGGCGCATCCGTGAAGCGTTCGTCAACAGCTCCGACCCGGAACTGGCCATCGATTGGTTAATGAGTTCGTTGCAGGGCACTTTTCTTACAGTAACGGTCTATAGCAGCCTCGATGAATTGGTGCAGGCGCACCCGGATGTGGTGGTGGTGCTCGATACCCACAACCAGCTGCTGACCCAGCGTAACGATCAGGTTGAGGCGCGCTTTGTTGCACGGTTCTATGACGCGAACCTGCAATACATCGCCAAGGCTGAAGGCTCGGTGCACAAACAGGTGCCGTCTGTGTGGGTGCATGACAAGGCGGTGCCGGAAATTGCCGCACAGATTGAACAGCAGCGTGATGTACAGCTTGATGCATTGAAGCAGTTCGATGTGTCGCTCAAGGCGTTGGTAAGCGCCAGTTGATGTGAACTTTTCTTTTTATACTCAGGATTTTATATGCGCGCTTTTTTCGTTCCGGCCCTGGCTGCGGCTCCTTTGTTGCTGACCGGTTGTATCACCGCTCCCAACGCTCCGAGCTTGACCCTGCAAACCAATAAGACCCCTGAAGGCTATGTGCAGTGCGTGTTGCCCAAGCTTGAAAAACACGGCATTACCTCGACGGTGACCCAGAACTCGCGTCATGCCAAAGTGGTGTTGACCAGCAAGATTGCCGCCGATGATGTACTGGAAGCCTACAAGTCCCAGGACGGCACCAAGGTGTTCCTGTATGAGCGTAAGCCACTGGCGTCGGCGATCAAGCCATCGCGGCTTGAGTTGGCGGCACAGGATTGCAAGTAATCCGAGCCTTCACACCGTTCAAGCCAGCTCCCACATTTGGATTTATGGTGGGCCTAGGGTTTGGCTTCGTTGCTGAAGGCGTTCACGCTGTTGACCAACCCCTTGGCTGCCAACGCCACCAACTCACCGCCTTTTTCCACCGTCGCCAGCGCAGGATCAGAGCCCATGCGCCCGTCGGGGAAGCGTGCGCGAAAGTCCAGCGCTTCGCGGATCGGCCCGGTGTTGGCGATTTGTGGCGAATACTCAGCCGACTTGATCGACTCTGGGTACGCCCACTGCGTCACTGCAATTTCCGACGGCGTGGCGTGGCTGCCGTGGCCCACCGGGAATTGGCGGTGAGCCAGTTCGTTGACGCCTTCCAGGTCCCACCAGTTCACCAGCTTGAGTGCAAACCCGGCCGGGCGGCGCGCGTAGCTGGCTTCGGCGTACAGCTCGGAAAAGGCCGCCTCGATGGTGGCGATATTGCCGCCGTGACCATTCAAGAACAGGATTTTCTCGAAACCATGCCCGGCCAATGAACGCACCCAATCGCCAATGGCAGCGATAAAGGTGGAAGGGCGCAGGGAAATGGTCCCGGGAAAACCCAGGTGGTGCTGGGCCATACCGATATTGAAGGTCGGGCCGATCAGGATGTCGGCGTTTTTCTGCGCCTCGTGGGCGATGATTTCCGGGCACATCCAGTCGGTGCCCAATAGGCCGGTGGGGCCATGCTGCTCGTTGGAGCCAATGGGAATAACCACCGTGCGGCTGCGTTCCAGAAACTGCCCGATTTCGATCCAGGTGGAGGTGTGTAGAAGCATGCGACGCTCTCTTTTATCTGTGGGGACAGGCTAACCACCACGGATTGTACGACTACTCGCCACCTGTTGGGGTTTGCAGTTGAGATACGTCGACGACTTCAGCCAGCGCTGGTCCGGGTACCAGGAGAACATGAACTGCCCATCCTTGAGTTTGTCTACCACCTGGCGCGCTACTTGCGGGCGCACGGCCGGGCAACCCTGGCTGCGGCCGATTCGGCCTTCGCGCTTGCTCCACGCCGGGTTGACGTAGTCGGCCGCATGAATCACCAGTGCGCGGTCGCGGGCCTGGTCATTGAAGCCCGGCTCCAGGCCGTCCATGCGCAACGAGTAGCCGTGGGTGCCCAAGTAACTCTCCTGGGTGCGGAACAAACCCAGGCTGGATTGGTGGCTGCCTTCCCGATTGGAGAATTGCGTGGCAAAGTTTTCCCCGGATTTGGCACCATGGGCCACCAGGTCGCGCAGTACCAGGGACCTCTTGCGTAGGTCGAAGATCCACAGCCGACGGGCGGTAGAGGGCTGGGAGTAGTCAATGACGGCCAGGCGATCCGAGCGTTCCTCGCCGTTATTGACCGCGCATTGCACCGCGCTCAGGGCGCTTTTCAGTACAGTGGGATTGAGTTCTGGAGCCGAGCGCGCCAGGCTGCTATACAAAGTAGGAGGGTTGGCAGTGGCGGCGAGCGTAACATTGCTCAGCGTAGCCAGGGTCATGGCGATCAAGCCGGCGCGGCATATTAAAGTCAGCATCTACAGTACATCCCCCCCGCTGTGGATTGGAGTTAAGTCAATTGTTCAAAAAACACGCATGTTACTTGAGCATTTGCCTGCTCGTTGCACCACTGGTCGCGACAGCTGATGAGCTGCCGGTGGACGCTGTGCCGGTGGTTTCGACCAGCCCGGTGCAGTTGGCCCTTTCTGAACTGCCCAGCGTTTGCCCCAACCTTGCCGCGCAGATAGACGCAACGACCCAAGCGCGCTTGCAGGCGTTCTACCAGCAACAGGGCAATGTGACGCTGTGGTCCGATGAGCGCCGCCACACTCTGCAATCTCAGTTGCTGATGCTGGCCGACGATGGCCTGGACCCCACCCACTATAGCCTGCCTACCGTGGATGCCACGGGTAACGTGCTGTGCAGCGATATCGGCAGCAGCCGGCAATACCTGCAAGCCCTGCAGGATTTGCATTACGGGCGCCTGCAACAGTCGCGTTTCGAGCCGCTGTGGCATTCCCAGCCACCCACCCTCGACCCCAATACCCAAGTGCTGGCTTTTGCCACCACCGGCCTGCAAGACATGGCGCAAGCCTTTGATCAGGCGCGCCCCAGTGCCGACCTGTACCGCAGCTTGCGCAATACCTACGCCACTGTGCGCCTGCAGCCGTTGCCCCATTGGGACCCGGTCGCCACCGGGCCGCTGCTCAAGCCAGGCATGGAGGACCCGCGCGTGCCCGACCTGGCGCGGCGCTTATATAGCGGTGGTTATCTCGCCAAGGCGCCGACGGGCAACAGCCGGCAGTACCGTGACGAGTTGGTCAAGGCGGTCAAGGCCTTCCAGCTCAGCCACTCGTTGCAGGCCGACGGTGTGATAGGCACGGGTACTGTGGCCGAACTCAATATCAGCCCGGCGATGCGCCGCGATCAGTTGCGCATCAACCTCGAACGTTTTCGTTGGCTGGCTCAGGACCTGGAACCCGAAGGTGTCGTGGTTAACGTCGCGGCTGCGCAATTGAGTGTTTACCAGAGCGGCATCCCGGTGTGGCAAACCCGCCTGCAAGTGGGGCGTGCCGAACGCCAGACGCCGCTGCTCAAGTCGCGCATTACCCGGCTTACCCTCAACCCCACGTGGACCATCCCGCCGACGATCATGCGTGAGGACAAACTCCCGGCCATCCGCCTCAACCCCGAATACCTGCGCCAGCAAAACCTGCAAGTGCTCGACGCCCAGGGCCGCCCATTGACGGCCGACCAGGTGGATTGGTCGCACCCCGGCAACATTCTGCTGCGCCAGGAGGCCGGCCCGCGCAACCCGCTGGGCCGCATCGTGATGCGCTTTCCCAACCCCTATTCCGTTTACTTGCACGACACGCCGAGCCAGCCGCTGTTTACCAAAGGCCCACGGGCATTCAGTTCGGGCTGCGTGCGGGTTGAGCAGCCGATGATGCTGCGCGACCTGCTGGTAACCCCGGCCGAACGCACGCGCACCGAAGAATTGCTGGCCACCGGCACAACCCATGAATTCAGGCTGGCCACGCCAGTGCCGGTGCTGTTGGGTTACTGGACAGTGGAAGTCGATCGCCAAGGCGGGTTGGTGTACTCGCCGGATATTTATGGGCGTGACCCGGTGTTGGTGAAGGCGATGGGAGCGGTGCTCTAAAAACTCACTGTGGCAGACGGGCTTGTTGTGGCAGACGGGGTTGTTGTGGCGAGCAGGCTTGCCCTGCGTTGGGCTGCGTAGCAGTCCCAAAACCAGACGCTTATGTGTCTCTGAGAAAACGCGGTGACTGTATTAGGGCCGCTTCGCAGCCCAACGCAGGGCAAGCCTGCTCGCCACGGTAAGCCCGCTCGCCACAGGGGTGATGTGTGCCAGGATCACTTCGACGGCCTCGGCGGCTGTCACACTTGCAGTGTCGACAGTCAGTGGCGTCTCAGCCCACGCCTCATATTCATGTACTGAAACGGACTGCCAGGAGGGCGGCACCAACCCGGCAATATCGCCCGTGCGGCCCTCCACCCGGCGCTGATGTTCCAGCATGTCAGAGCAAACCACCTCAATATCAAGCATCTCGACGCCTGCTGTCGCCGCCACGGCCTGCCACGCCTCCCGGCTCTCCTTCAGCGGGTTCACACAGTCGGCAATCACCGTCTGCCCCATTCTCAAATTACTCAATGCCAGCGCATTCGCCACGCCATAACCGCTGGCGCCCACATCACCGGTCAGTACGTTTGCATCCCGAAGCGCCTGTTCAATCACATCAATACGCAGGTAAACCGCGTTTATCCGACGTGCCAGTTCGCTGGCAATCGTGGTCTTGCCGGTGCCGGGCAGGCCGCTGAATACAATAAGCATGGTCAATCCTTTGAATAGGGCGCCCGGCCAGTCTAGCCGCGCTTACTTCAAATAGCAGGCGCTGATCCAATCGGCCGGGTGGGCCGCCAGTTGCGTGGCCACGGGCAGGTAGCGTTTATCCAGTTGCGCCGCCAGCCAGAACAGCGTCGCGCTGCTTTTGGCATCCCAGGTGCCGCTGTAACCGGCTTCGCCTACTGTGGCACGGTCTTTGTCGAACTGAACGTGGGTGTGCACGAACTCCTGGTGGCTGCGTTGCCCAGTGGCGTAAGGCACCAGCCAGTCGAGGGCGGCGCCCAGCGACGCACCATTGCTCTTGAGGTTCAGCCAGTCGCCGCCGTAGGCCTTGGCCGCCAGTGCGGCCTGCACCAGCGGTTCAAGGTCGTAGACCACGTAATGCAGGGCGTCGCGGTCCTGGAAGTCGGTGACCGAACCGTCAGGCAGGATGTTATCGGCCACTTGCTGTTTAAACAGTTGATGAGCGTGCTCAAGCATGGCCTGGTCGTTGAGTGCGGCGGCGGCGAGGGTCACCAACTTGATGCGGTGGCTCTGCCAGTTATTGGTCTGGGTGCCTTTTTTCTGCCCGTGGAATTGTTCGATATGCGCGATGTAGCCATTGCCCAGCTTGCTGATCAAGCGACGGCTGGCGGCGCGGGTTTCCAGGCGCAGGTGGTCGGCGGTAAGCGCATAGGCCGTGATCAGCATATCGAGATTGGTTTCGTCGATGGGGTTGAAATCCGGCTGGTAGACATCGGCCCAGGCGGCGAGGTAGTCGTCGACTTGCCTGAGGTAACGCGGGTCACCGCTGATGCGCCAGGCCAGCGCCGCCTGGCGCATCAGCGGCCAGTCCTTTTCAGCAACCAGGCTTTGCTCGCGAATGCCATGGTTTGGCAGGGTGCCTTCGGTGTGCACCTGCGGCAATGGCGCAGGCTGGTCGGCCAAATGCCGTTGGGCGGCGGCCAGCAGCGCGTGGGCTGCCGGGTTTGCCGACGCAGGCTGGCAAAGGCTTGCAGCCATCGTCACGGCGGGCAACGCGGCCAGCAGCAAGGTAAAGGCAAGGGTGGTTTTGTTCATGGACGGTTCTGTTGGATAAGGATGTGCCAACGCTAGCACGCGGCTGAAACGGCTTGGATGAAACTCCCGTATGCTTGCAGGCTGATCTCGACCGAGGACCGCCCATGACCTTGCCCTTTGTGAAGATGCATGCCCATGGCGACGATTTCATCATCGTCGACCGCCGTGGCCTGGACGACCCGATCACTGCGCAGGTCGCCCGGCGGCTGGGCAACCGTCACACCGGTATCGGCTTCAACCAACTGGCGGTGGTGCTCGACTGCGAAGACGCCCTGGCCCGCATCAAGTTCTGGAACCCCAACGGTACGCCGCTGCAAACCTGCGGCAGCGCCACCCGCGGCGTGGCCGACCGCTTGATGCATGAGACCGGTCGCGACACCATCGTATTGCGCACGGATCGAGGCTTGCTGACGTGCGTGCGGGCCGCCGGCCAGCAAGTGTCGGTGGACATGGGCGTGCCCTCGCTGGACTGGTCTGGCGTACCACTGGCTGACGCGCTGGACACCCGCACCTTGCCCATCGATGGCGCGCCTGCCGCCTGCAGCATGGGTAACCCGCATTGCACGTATTTTATCGACGACATCAGCACCATCGACGTGGCGGCCGTGGGCCCGGCGCTGGAAACCCATCCGCTGTTCCCGGCCAACACCAATGTGCATTTTGTGCAGGTGCTGGACCGCAGCCACATCCGCCTGCGTATCTGGGAGCGCGGCGGGGGTGTGCCGCTGGGTTCCGGCTCCTGCTGCTGTGGCGCGGTGGTCAATGGGATTCGGCGCGGGTTGCTGGACGCCACGGTTCAGGTGCAATGCGACGGTGGCACGGTCACTGTGCAGTGGGACGGGCAGGGCGGTGTGGTGTTGACCGGCCGTGTCGAGCCGGTCATGCAGGGCACGGCGTACCTGCTTTAAAGCGTTACGGTAAAGGTCGTGCCCTCGTTGACGCAGGAACTCACCGCCACGTCTCCACCGTGCGCCCTGGCCAGTTCACGCACGATATACAGGCCCAACCCCACGCTACGCACCTCGCTGCCCTGGTCGGTGCCTCGGGTCATGGGCTCGAACAGCCCGGCCAGCAGCGTTTGCGGGATCGCGGCACCGTGGTTATGCACGGCCACTTGGCAGCCACCTTCGCCCAAGCGTGAGGTGATGGTAATTGGCATCAACAAGTCGCCATAGGCCACGCTGTTGGCCACCAGGTTACCAATAATCTGCTGCACCCGGTCGGCATCCAGGCACGCTTGGCCCATACCTTCGGGCTGGTGCTTTAATGTGGCCTTGGGGAAGGCCACGCGCAGTTCATCCACGGCGTGCTGGATCACGCCGTGCAGGTCCAGGGGTGTGGTCTTGATGCTGATCCCGTGGCCGACCCGGGCCTGGGTGAAATCCAGCAGGTCGGCAATCATTCGCTGGGCGCGCTCGGAGGACTGGCCGATATGGCCCAGCAACTGGTGCTCCCTGGGCGTGCGCTCGCTGCGTGCAAGCATGTCCGAGGCCATGCGGATGGCGGTCAGTGGGTTTTTCAAGTCATGGCTGACGATCGCCACCATCTGCTCGGCAAACAACGCGCGGCGCTGGGCGATGGCATAGGCTTCGCTCAGTTCCGCCTGGGCCTGATGCAGCGCCAATTCGGTGCTGGTGCGTTCCTGCAACAAGGCTTCGGCAAGCTTGCGCGCATTGAGCAGCTCGCGCTCGTACTTGTCGCGGTCGGTGGTGCCGAACAGCGCCAGGTCGTGTACCAATGCGCCAGCCTGTTCGCGGGCGCTGGCGTTGAGCAGTACGGTCACTTTGTGGCCGTCGTGGTGCACCAAGTCGAGTTTGACTTCGCTGACGCTGCCACGCATGCGCAGCATCGGCGCCAGGTGGGTCTGGTGGAATATTCGCCCGCCCATGGTCAGCAAATTCTGAAACCGCCGCCCGCACAGCTCGGCACTGCGCAGCCCCAGCCATTGGCCGAGCAGCGTGTTGGCGCGCAGGATCGTGCCGTCTTCAGCCGTCACCGCCAGGGCACAGGCGGCGCTGTCGAACAGATCAGCCGACATCAGCCATGGCCCATGGCGCCAGGAAGTTGTCCATCGCCCTCGTGCAGGCCTCGGGCGCGCTCATATGCGGGCAATGGCCGACATTATCGACCAGGCAATAGGTGCTGTTGGGCAGCACGCTGTGCAGGTATTCGCCCACCGCCACGGGTGCAATCAGGTCGTCACGTGATTGCAGGATCAGCACGGGCGTGGTCAGGCCGATCACGTCCTTACGGTTGTCCGACATAAAGGTCACCCGCGCAAATTGCTTGGCGATGTCCGGTTCGGTACGGCAGAAACTGTCGCTCAGCTCGGCACTCAACGCCGGTTGCTCGGGGGCGCCCATGATCACGGGGGCCATGGTGCTGGACCAGCCCAGGTAGTTGCTGTCGAGCGTGTCAAGCAGGTCATCGATATCGCTGCGCTTGAAGCCGCCGACGTAGCCCACGTCGTCGATATAGCGTGGCGACGGGCCGATCATCACATGGGCGGCGATACGGCCTGGTGCCAGGCGGTCGGCGAGGGTGGCGATCATCGCGCTGACCGAATGGCTGACCAGGATCACCGGGCCGCTGGCGAAAACGTCGATAATCTCGTTTAAATCGCGGGCATAACCGCCCAGCGCAGCATATTTGGTCTTGTCGAATGCGCTGAGGTCCGACAGGCCAGCCCCCACCAGGTCATACATCACGACGCGAAAACGCTCGGTAAAGTGCGGCGTCATATAATTCCACATGGCCTGGTTGCAGCCGAAACCGTGGGAGAACACCAAGGTCGCCGGACCGTTGCCCATCACACTGACGTTGTTGCGGTGCTTCAGGTTCATGGGGTTCTCGGTTATGGCGCATTGCTATATATGCGGGCAGTTTAGATAGTCGCGGGCGTGGGGTCACGCGTTATACGTCTATAAGGTAAAGTCGACGCCTCCTCGAAGAAACTTCAGGTAACAAAGCATGCGGCTGTATTTGCGCCAATCCGTCTTGAGTCTGCTGGCGCTGGTGTTTATCGGCCTGTTGACCAGTGCCCAGGCGGACACTTCGCCGATCAAGGTCGCCCTCGATCAACGGGTGATCGACCTCACCAATACGTTGGATAACGGCACAACCGAGCGCTTGAAGGCTCAACTCGCCGCCCTCGAACAGCGCAAAGGCGCCCAGGTTGCCGTGCTGCTGGTGCCCACCACCGGCGGCGCAACCATCGAAGACTTTGCCAACCAACTGTTCCGTGCCTGGAAACTGGGGCGCAAGGACGTCAATGACGGCATCCTGCTGGTGGTGGCTAAAAACGACCACACCGTGCGTATCGAAGTAGGTTACGGCCTGGAAGGCACGGTCACCGACCTGCTGGCTCATCGCATCATTGAAGAACACCTCACCCCGGCGTTTCGCCAGGGCGACTATGCGGGTGGGATTCAACAGGCCGTCGATGACCTGGGCGTACTGGTAGACGGCGGCGACCTGCCCAAGCCGGTGGAGCCTGAGGTCAACCCGCAGGCCATTGCGGTGCTGTTGGCGTTTATCTTGGGAGGCGTCGGCGGTGTGCTGATCGCCGCCGGCAAGCTGCCGTGGCGCCCGGCGTTAATCGCCACCGTGGCGGTTACGGTACTGTTGACGCTGTATGGGGGCGGTCGCGACTGGCCGATGTACCTGCTGGTGTTGCCGCTGACCCTGCTGATTGGCGGCGCGACTTTCGGCGCCTTATGGCTGGCGCGCACCGTGTTTTATTGCGTGATTGGGGTGCTGGCCTACGTTGCCGGGCTGCTGGTGGTCGACCATTTCGTGGCCGTCAACTTCGTCCATTGGCTGGTGTGGCCGTTTGGCTGCGCGTTGGTGCTGGCGTTGTATATGGGACTGTTTTTCGTTATCCACCAATCCTGGAAGAACAGCCCGCGCTTCTTCTTCGTGCGGGTGCTGGCGGTGGTGGCGGTGTATGTGGCAGTCGGGTTGCTGCTGGGGCACGGTTATCAAGGCTGGATCATCGCCATACCCGCCGCTTCGGTGGTGGCGTTTATAGTGTTTTTGCAGAGCATTTCCGATGGTGGTTCGGGTTCGGGTTCGGGTTCGGGTGGCGGGTCTGGCTCAAGCTCAGGCTGCTCGGGTTCAAGCTCCAGTTCAAGCAGCAGTTCGTCCGGAGGCGGTGGTTCCAGTGGTGGCGGTGGGGCATCTGGTAGTTGGTAAGCGCTAGCGCGGTTTATAACCTACCCATCCTTTGAAACTGAAGCCGGCGTAGAACAGCTCCACGCCTTCGAACCCGGCTTCAACCATCAAGGCTGCATCTTGTGCGGGTGACAGTACCGGCAATTTGGCGCTGATCGCGGTAATCGCGCGCTCTGCATCCTCGGCCGGCACGCCCGAGTCCACCGCAAACGCGGCGTAACGCTTCAACCAGCGGCTTTTTTCCTGCGGTGCCTGGGGGAAACTGTGGTGCGCCACGATCAGCGGTGCTCCGGGTAGCAACCGTTGCCACAGGGTCTTGAGGGTTTGCAGGCGTTCCTGTTCGGGAATGAAGTGCAGGGTCAGCAGGCAGGTGGCGCCGTCAAAGGGACCCAAGGGGGCGGTGTCGATATAACCCTCGTGCAACTGCACGCGCTCATTTAAAGGGCCCAGTGTCGCCTGCGCCAACTTCAGCATCTCGGCCGACGGGTCGACGCCTGTAAAGCGCCAGCCTGGCTCGGCGTCGGCAAAACGTTTTAGCTCCAGGCCGCCCCCGGCGCCCAATACCAACACGCTGCCGGTCGCTGGAACAGTTTCACGCAGCAGCAGGATGGTCATCCGTTGCAAGCCATCGAAGCCCGGTACCAGACGCACAGGGCCTTCGGCGTAGCGGGCGACGGCATCAGGGTCGGAAAAAAAGCTCATGGCGGGCTCCTGCAGATTGGGCGAGGCGTAAACCCTACTGCGGCCCATCGGTAGAGGCAATTGCTGTTGACTGCATTCGTGGTAAAACGTTGATCCCTGCACCCCTTGAGTACGGAGACTCAATGCCTGTTATCAACCCGCCGCCCATTACTGTTCGGGATGCCACTGCCGAGGACGCCTTATGCATCGGCGTGCTCGGTATGCAGGTGTTTCTCGATACTTACGCGACCCAAGGTATCCGCGCCTCGATTGCCAGAGAGGCGCTGCAAGCCTTTGCGCCGCAGACCATCACCCAACTGCTGACACAACCCGGTCTCTCGCTGGTGGTGGCTGAGTCGAATGGCCACCTTGTTGGCTTTGCCCAGATCAAACTCCACGCCACTCATTCGATGATCACAGCACCCGATGCCGCCGAGTTGCAGCGCCTCTACATCCAGGAGCGATTTACCGGCCAGGGAATTGGCTATCGGTTGCTGCAGGCGGCAGAACAGCGCGCGGTGCTGGGCGGGGCGTCTTTCGTGTGGGCAACCGTGTGGGTGGGCAATGAACGCGCGCTGGGTTTTTACCCCCGACGGGGTTACGCGGTGCTGGGGTCGCCGACCTATACCTTCCAAGGGGAAACCCATGGCAATCGTTTGTTTGGCAAAACCTTGGCGCCCTGTACATAAAGGCTCAGGGCAGGGTGATGTAGTCGTTCTGCTGGATGATCGGCTGGTGCGCGCCTGGCACCAGGTGAACGTAGCGACCGTCCACCAGATCGATAGGCAGGCAGTCGTCAATATCCATCACGCCATCGGTATGGGCCTGCGACCAGTGCTGCAATAGCTGCTGCTGGCCCTTGCGCTTGGCTTCCTGTTTGTCGCGAGCCACCACCAGTAAGTAATGGTGGGCCTCGCCGAACACCTTGGCTTCATAACCACCCAGGTTGATGAAGTACAGGTGATGGGCACCTGCAGGCGGCGCCATTTGGCTGAGTTCGACTTTCCAGCCGTCTACGCCATCGACGGCCATCCAGGCGTCGATATGCATGCCCTTGGGGCTGCCGAACCAGCCGTCGCGCAATTGCGGGTAGGTGGCTTGCAGCGTGTCCGCCACTGCGAACACCACATCGTGAACTTCGATTTTGGCCCTTGGGTGCTTGCCCCCGAGCATGACAACAAACAGCATTACAGGTCCTGCCTGGTGATTGGGTAAAGGCTAACCATACTTCGATTGAACCCTTTTGTCCGGTCAGTGCCACACTGTTAATTCGCCAACTCATCAGGAGGTTGTTATGCGCACCATTGATCTGGCCGGTGTTCCCGTGCCTGTCATCGGCCAAGGCACCTGGCGCATGGGTGAAAACCCGGACCTGCGCAAAGCTGAAGTCGCCGCGTTGCAATTGGGTATCGACGAGGGCATGAGCCTGATCGACACCGCTGAAATGTACGGCGAAGGTGGCGCCGAAAAGGTGGTAGGCGAGGCCATTCGTGGCAAGCGCGACCAGGTGTTCCTGGTCAGTAAAATCTACCCTCACAATGCCAGCCACAAGGGCGTGCCGCGTGCCTGTGACGCCAGCCTTCAGCGGCTGGGCACTGATTATATCGACCTGTACCTGTTGCACTGGCGCGGCCAGTACCCGCTCGAAGAAACCGTCGAAGCGTTCGAACGTCTGCGCGAGGCAGGCAAGATCGGTCGTTGGGGTGTTTCCAACTTCGACGTCGCCGACCTGCAGGAACTTGCATCCCCCGCGTGTGCCACCAACCAGGTGCTCTACAACATCGAAGAGCGGGGTATCGAGTTCGACCTGTTGCCATGGTGGCAACAGCACCATTTGCCACTGATGGCGTACTGCCCAATCGCCCAGGGCGGCGAACTGCTGTCCAGCCCGACGCTCAAGCAAATTGCCCACCGACATGAGGCCACACCCGCACAGATCGCCCTGGCCTGGGTACTGCGTCAGGAGGGTGTGATTGCCATTCCCAAGGCGGTGAGCCCCGAGCATGTGCGGCTGAACGCAAGTGCCGCGAAACTGGTGCTGGATGAGCACGATCTGGATGCGATCGACCGCGTGTTCGGTGCACCCAAGCGCAAGCATCCACTGTCAATGGTGTAGCAAGCGTGCAGAAACGCTGCCGTCCATGGCCGGCGTTTCTGCGTCACCCAGGGTTAGCCGGCGACCGGGCTACGCCAGTCGTCCGAGCCGGAAGTACCCGCCACTTCGTGCGTCCAGATGATCTTGCGATAGGTGAAATGCACATCTTCCAAATGCGTGAAGTGCGCGTTTTCCGGTGCCTGGCAGTTGGGCATGCGTGACTGGATGTCCACGATGGTCGCACCCTCAAGCTCGATGGTGAAATAGTGCTCCTGGGTGCCGGCCGAGGAGGTGCGGAACCATTGCAGTTGGCATTTGACTTCTTCGCCACTGGTCAGCGCGCTGAACAGCAGGGGCGATGATTTATCGAAGACCTTGCTGATCATCAGCGGTTTGTGAACCCTTTGGCCGGTTGGCTGACCGGATTGCGGGTCACGGGGAATGATCACTTGATGCGAAAAAGCCTGGACCAGGATCTGGTCTTCGTGGCCCTCCTGATAAATGTTGCCTACCGAGTCCTGGGTAAACGTGCCTGCCGTAATCAGTCCTTGTTTGACACCGGTGATCGAAAGGTATGCGGGTGTTGGCATGACGGGTTTCCTTGCCTGATGGTTGAAGTAGTGCCCAGCGGCAGTTGTGCCGGCTGGGCAAGTTCCTATAACAAGAAGCGTGCCTGAAATTAACAAGTCCAGTAAAAGCAGGGGGGTTGCTTGTTGTTGAGCTTGATTTCATTAAGAAGGTGGATGTTTTAATCCGATTTAAATGAAATTGGTTGCGCAGAAGTGTGCATTAATTTGCTCGTCTAGTTTTTCGTGTGCTTATTGGAGGAGAGGGTTAATTGAGCATGGCGTGCTGGTTTTGCTGCGCAAAATGGTGCGCACGCCAATGATTTAGGGGGTTGTAGGAAAATCCTTAAGTGCCGATTTGACACTTGCCGGATGTTATTTGTCCGGCTAGTGTTTGCGAACTTCGTGGAGAGAGTGGCGAGGTTTTTATAATCGTGTCTTTTGCGCCTGAGTGTGCTTCAGGTGTGCAGAATTTAATTGTTTTAAATGGTGTGCGGTCCAAAATGGATTATTCAGGCGCTTTGTGTGGCTATTATCTTGAACTTGCCTTGGCGCCCTGTTCACAGGGTAACTTTGCAGGCAGCGATATGCGCTTTTCAAGTGAATATGAGGCCTTGGAGTCCGAGCTTGGCAAAGTGCAATCGATACATGTCAGCACCCAGCCGGACTGGCAGGAGGCCATGCACATCAGCGAGTGCCTGCTGCGTCAGCACACCAAGGATCTGCGGGTGGCGGCCTGGTTGACTTGGGCGTTGTACCAGCGTGAATCCTTGCCGGGGCTGGTGGCGGGCCTCGGGTTGATACGTCATTTATGCGAGCACCATTGGGCGGTTGTCTATCCGGCAAAATTACGCACCCGTGGCGCAGCACTGGGCTGGTTGGCGCTACGCCTGGAGCAGGTATTTGCACAAAGCTTTTCGCTCAAGGACCAGCAGCCATTGTTTCGCTGCATGCTTGAGCACCTGACGCACCTCGATGAGCTTTGGTCTGCGCATTTGAGTGATGAGGCACCGACGTTATTGCCGCTGCGCAGGCAATTGACGCAGCGCTTGGAGCAGGCCGTAGAAGTGGAGCTGTCAGAAGCCGGTTCGGCGCTTGTGACTGCTCAGGTCAAGCAGGCGACGACGCGGCTGCTGATCCCCGAGTCGGCAACGGGTCACGACAAAACGGGTAACCAGACGATAGCCAGTGAAAAAGAAGCCCACAAATCACTGCGCGTCTTACAGGAACATGGCCGGCACTTGTGCAACTGGTGGCTGCGCCAGGATGCGACCGACCTGCGCGCCTTGCGGCTTAACCGGACACTGACCTGGCTGGCACTCAACACCTACCCGGACGCTGACAGTGACCGGCTCACGGTGCTTCGTGGCCCGACGCCCGACAAGCTCAAGCGCTACCGGGAGCGTTTTGCCCAAGGGCATTACGGCGACCTGTTGCTTGAACTTGAGGCCAGCCTGGCGGGTGCGTTGTTCTGGTTTGACGGCTTGCGCATGGTCTGGGAATGCCTTGACGCCTTGCAGGCCGATCTGGCTAAGACCGAACTGGAAGTCAGCTTCGCGCTGTTACTGCAACGGCTGCCGGACCTGCCCGAATTCAGGTTTCACGAGGGTGCGCCGTTTGCCGATACCGCTACCCGGGACTGGATCACGCTTCAGGTCGCTCGACACTTGCAGCCGCCTGCGCCGTCCGGCGTGGTTGTGGATGCCAACGCCGAACCCTGGGAAGCGGCCTTGCAAGAGGTCATGCCCAGGTTGCGTAAGGACGGGCTCAAGGAGGCAATACACGAACTCAAGCAGGGCATGCACACCGCACGCAGCGAGCGCGCGCGTTTTCATTGGCGTCTGGCACTGGCGCGGTTGTGCGTATCGGCAGGCAAGCAAGAGCTGGCGAAGGTGCAGCTCGAAGACTTGGACCACGAGCTTCAGCGCGCCGGTCTGGATCGCTGGGAGCCGGAACTGGCACTGCAGGTTGCGCAGCTTTTGTATCGCTGTTGCGAGCTTTTGCCGCAAAGCCAGGCCATACGCGAGCGTAAGGAAACTACCCACCGAAGGCTCTGCCACTTCGATGTTGAAGCGGTACTTGAATAGGCTTTTGAACCCCCTCGAAAAAAGGAGATTTACCGTGGCCAAAGAAGGTTCGGTAGCACCCAAGGAACGCATCAATATCACCTTCAAGCCCGCCGTCGGGGGCGCCCAGGAAGAGGTTGAGCTACCTCTGAAATTGCTGGTGCTGGGTGACTTCGCCCAGCGCGAAGACCCACGCAAGCTCGAAGACCGCAAGCCTATCGGTATCGACAAGAACACCTTTGATGACGTGCTGGCCAAACAGGCACTGGCGTTGACGCTAAGTGTGCCTAATCGCCTGCAGGAACTGCCCGATATCGAAGCACTGTCGGTCCAGGTGCGGGTCAACTCGATGAAGGATTTTACCCCGGCGAACCTGGTCGAGCAGATCCCGGAGCTGCAAAAACTCATGGCGCTGCGTGAAGCACTGATGGCCCTCAAGGGGCCATTGGGTAACACGCCGAGCTTTCGCAAGGCGATCGAACAGGCGCTGGCGGATGACGACTCCCGCGCACGTGTATTGACCGAATTGGGGTTGAGTGACCCCACCGCCTGACATTTTCAGTAAAGGACACTGACGCCATGACCACCCAACAGCATCCGCTACCCACCCGAGTGGCTGACGAGCACAGCATTCTCGATACCATCATTGCCCAAACACTGCTGAGCGCGGATGACGAGGCCTACAGCATTGCCAAACGCGGTGTCTCGGCGTTTATCGAAGAGCTTGTCAAACCGCACAACAGCGGCGAGCCGGTCAAGAAGCGTCTGGTCGATCGAATGATCGCCGAGATCGACATGAAGCTCAGCGAGCAAATGGATGAAATTCTTCATCACCCGGATTTCCAGGCACTGGAAGCTTCGTGGAGAGGGTTGCAACTGCTCGTCGATCGCACCAATTTTCGCGAGAACATCAAGATCGAACTGCTGAACGTCTCACGACAGGACCTGCTGGATGATTTCGAAGACTCCCCGGAAACCACCCAGTCCGGGCTCTACAAGCATATCTACAGTGCCGAGTATGGTCAGTTCGGCGGCCAGCCCGTGGGCGCGATCATTGCCAACTACTTCCTTGGGCCCAGCGCGCCGGATGTGAAGCTGATGCAATACGTTTCCAGTGTTGCCTGCATGGCCCATGCACCGTTTATTGCCGCCGCAGGGCCGAGCTTTTTCGGTTTGGAAAGCTTTACCGGTCTGCCTGACATGAAGGACCTCAAGGATCATTTCGAGGGGCCGCAATTTGCCAAATGGCAAAGCTTTCGTCAGAGCGAAGACGCTCGTTACATTGGCCTGACCGTGCCGCGGTTCCTGTTGCGTACCCCTTACGATCCCCTTGAGTGCCCGGTCAAGACATTTGCCTACCAGGAAAACGTGGTCAACAGCCACGAACACTATTTGTGGGGCAATACCGCGTTTGCCTTTGCCACCCGGCTGACGGACAGTTTTGCCCGGTTTCGCTGGTGCCCGAACATTATCGGCCCGCAAAGCGGTGGGACAGTGGAAGACCTGCCCCTGCATCATTTCCAGAGCATGGGTGAAATTGAAACCAAGATCCCGACCGAAGTGCTGGTCTCTGACCGTCGTGAGTACGAACTCGCACAGGAAGGTTTTATTGCCCTGACCATGCGCAAAGGCAGTGATAACGCGGCGTTCTTTTCCGCCAGTTCAGTACAAAAACCCAAGTATTTCGGCAGCAGTGCCGAGGGCAAGGAAGCTGAGTTGAATTACCGCCTGGGAACACAACTGCCCTACATGATGGTGGTCAACCGGCTGGCGCATTATCTCAAGGTGTTGCAGCGTGAGCAGTTGGGTTCATGGAAGGAGCGTACCGACCTTGAGCTGGAGCTCAACAAATGGATTCGCCAATACGTTGCCGACCAGGAAAACCCCAGCGCCGAAGTGCGTGGGCGGCGCCCATTGCGGGCTGCCCGCATCGTGGTCAGTGATGTTGAGGGCGAACCTGGCTGGTACCGCGTTAACCTCAGTGTGCGACCGCACTTCAAGTACATGGGCGCGGACTTCACCCTGTCCCTCGTCGGCAAACTCGACAAAGAATGAGAAAGGGGCAGGGGATACCCGACTATCGCAGCCTTTTTGAGCGTCTCGAAGGCCTGGCACCCGCCAGGGCCGGAAGTGTAGCGTCGATTGCCGCGCACTTGGAGAACATGCTCGGCACACGTGCAGGCAGTGTCTTGACGCTGCCTGACTATGGGCTGCCCGACCTCAATGACATGCGCTTGAGCCTGCATGAGTCATTGAGTCAGTCGCGCCTGTCGATTGAGCGTTTCATCCAGGTTTACGAACCACGTCTTTCGAATGTGTGTGTCAGGGGCTTACCCGATACCGGCAACCCCTTGGTCCTGGCGTTTGTGATTGAGGCAACACTGCTCATCGACGGCGTTATGCAACCAGTGGTTTTTAACGCGCAGTTGGCCGGTTGTGGTCGGGTTGAGGTACTGCCTGATGTCCTTTAACCACTTTTACCAAAGTGAGCTCAGTGCCTTGCGCCAACTTGGGCGGCGTTTTGCTGAACGCAACCCAGCCTTGGCACCTTTTCTCGCCGACTCAGGCCAGGACCCGGATGTAGAGCGTCTATTGGAAGGCTTCGCCTTTCTGACCGGGCGCTTGCGCCAGAAGCTTGCCGACGAGCTTCCAGAGCTGACTCACTCATTGATGCATCTGCTGTGGCCCAACTATATGCGGCCACTGCCGGCGTTCAGTATCTTGCAATTTGACCCGTTGAAACATGCGTGCACCACGGTGAGCGTAGAACGGGACACGCCGGTTGAAAGCGTGCTGGTCAATGGTGAGCGCTGCCGCTTTCGTACCTGCTACGCCACCCAGGTGCTGGCGTTGCAACTGAGTCGCCTGGAGTACGTGTCCCAGGGAGCACAAACGCTCCTCAACCTGCACATGGAGATGAGCGTCGAGGGCAATTTGAGCCAGTTGGCCTTCGATCAATTGCGTTTGCACCTGGCGGGTGATCGACAGGTGAGCCAAGGCTTGTACCTGAGCTTGTTGCGTCATCTGGAAGGCATCGAATTGCGGCTCTTTGACCACGAAGGGGTTGTGATCAAGGATCGCGATGGCCAGCCGTTGTCGCTGCGGCTTGCTGCAAGCCAGGTAAAACCGGTGGGGTTCGATGAGGAGCATGCACTGATTCCCTATCCCGCCAACACCTTTTGCGGTTATCGCCATCTGCAGGAATATTTTGCGTTTACGGACAAGTATCTGTTTGTCGATGTACTGGGGCTGGATGCGTTAGAGGCGTTGCCAAATGAATTGCGCAAGCAGGCGAGATGTATAGAGCTGCGTTTCAAGTTAAACCACCCCGCGCATGCGGCGCATCGCCCCACTCTGGACAACGTAAAGCTGTATTGCACGCCGATTGCCAACCTGTTCAAGCACGATGCAGTGCCCATTCGCCTCGATGGCAAGCAGGATGAGTACCTGCTGCTGCCGGGTGGCATAGCGCGGGGCAATGCCGCGGTCTTTTCCGTGGACCAGGTGACCGGATGGCGCCCGGGTGGGCTGGGCTACCAGGCGTATGTGCCGTTCGAATCCTTCGAGCATGGCAGTGGCAATGCCACTTCGGCGCGCACGCCCAGCTACAGCATTCGTCAGCGCTCGTCGGTGCAAAGTGCCGAACTGGATACCTGGTTGAGTTTTGGCACTGGCCCAGGCAATGAGCAGGAAACCCTTTCGATTGAATTGACCTGCACCAACCACAACTTGCCACGGCTGCTGCAGGTGGGAGAGATCAATCAGCCCTGTGAACAAACCCCGGAATTCCTGACGTTTCGAAATATCTGTGCGCCAACGGCAAGCTTTGCTCCGCCTTTGGACCAGGACTTCCTCTGGAAACTGATCAGCAACATGTCGCTCAACTACCTCTCGTTGACCGATACCCGTGCCTTGAAAGTCATCCTCCAGACATACGACTTGCCGCGCTATCACGATCGACAGGCTCACAACGTCAGCCAGCGAAGACTGGATGCGTTGAAGTCCATCCGTCATCAAGCCGTTGATCGAATACATCGTGGGCTGCCGATACGCGGCCTGCAGGTCGACTTGAGTATTGACGTCAACGGCTTTGCCGGCCAGGGCGACCTGTTTGTCTTCGCCTCGGCACTCAATGAGTTTTTTGCCCTATACGCCGGCCTCAATTCGTATCACGAACTGCGGGTCACCAGCACACAAGGAGACGTGTATCTATGGCCACCCCGGATGGGTCGGCAGGCCCTGCTTTGACTGCTCTAGCACGCACAATTCGCGAGTATTCGTTATTCCAGGCGGTACTGCAGGTGATTGAGCGCCTGCGCGACAGCCATCCTTCACTGGATGACGACGCGTTATATGACCTGCTCGAGTTCCAGGCCAACCCAAGCTTGGGTTTCCCTGGGCACGACATTGACCGGGTGGTTTTTTTTGTCGAGCACGGACAGTTACGCGCGCGCGTGCGTCTTAACGTGCTCGGCTTGTTTGGCGCCGGTTCGCCATTGCCTGGGTTTTATCAAGAGCAGGCGAGTGGCAGCGTCAGCCGTGGCTTTCTCGACGTATTTCACCACCGCCTGCAGAGGTTGATGTTGCCGATCTGGCGTAAGTATCGCTATCGAGCGAGTTTTCGCACCGACGCCAGTGATGCTTTTTCCGCGCAGATGTTTGCGCTGGTCGGGCTGGGCAGCCGCCAGATTCGAGACGCGGCGCAATTGGACTGCAAGCGGTTGTTGCCGTACCTGGGGCTGCTGAGCCTGCGAGCGCATTCGGCAACGTTGATCGAAACGGTGCTGCGCCATTACTTCAAGCACAGTCGTTTGTTCATTGAACAATGGGTTGAACGCACGGTGGTCATCGCCCAACAGCAACGCAATCAACTCGGTACGGCCAATAACGTGCTTGGCGAAGACCTGCTGCTCGGGCACCGGGTTGCCGATCGTAGCGGCAAGTTCAGGGTGCATGTCGAGGGCTTGAGCTGGCAGCGCTTTCACACGTTTCTACCCGCCGGCAGCGCGTGCAAACCGTTGTGCTCGCTGGTTCGCCTGATGCTGCGGGTGCCATTGGACTATGACGTGCGCCTGGTACTGGCCGAGGGTGAAGTGCGGCCATTGCATATTGGCGAGCGCAACGTATGTCGTCTCGGTTGGACCAGTTGGTTGGGGTACGAGCGTGCCGACGGTGTGGTCACTCTGGCCAGCCACTCTGATTAGGGACTGATGATTATGATGAATGTAGACCTGCAACAACTGATCCGGACCTTGACCCCGCAAACGCGCGTTGACTTGGCGCGGGCAGCTGAACGATGTGTTACGCGCGGTGGCAAGGAAGTGTTGGTTGAGGACCTGCTGCTGACACTGCTGGAACACCATGATGGTCCTTTGGCCAGGGCTCTGGCGGATGCCGAGATCGCTCCAGGCGAGCTTCAGGCCATGCTGCAGCTCAAAGGTGAACACAGTGCATCGCGCAGCCCGGTGTTTGCCCCGGGACTCGTGCAGTGGTTGCAACAAGCATTAATGGTTGGCCACCTTGAACTGGGGCAGGTTGAAGTCGATGCCGGTGCTTTATTGCTGGCACTTCTGCGCCATCCACTGCAACACGCGGGCAGTGGTTATCAGCAATTGCTGAGTCGTTTGGACGCGCGACGGGTGCTGGATTTTTTGTTGAGCCAGGGATCTGGAACTGGCCCTTTGCGACCAGGCGAGTCGCTGCTGGAGCGCTTTACCCACGACCTGACGCATCAAGCCCGCGAAGGCCGTATCGACCCGGTCCTTTGCCGCGACGCAGAGATCCGTCAATTGATCGATATCCTTGTGCGTCGGCGCAAGAACAACCCGATCCTGGTGGGAGACGCGGGCGTGGGTAAGACCGCCATCGTCGAAGGGCTCGCTTTGCGAGTAGTTGCCTCACAGGTGCCCGAGCCACTCAAGGGAGTACGCATACTGACCTTGGATATGGGCTTGTTGCAGGCCGGCGCCAGCATCAAGGGCGAGTTCGAACGGCGGCTCAAAGGTGTGATCGACGAGGTCAACGCCTCACCACAGGCCGTGATCCTGTTTATTGATGAGGCACATACCCTGGTGGGTGCCGGCGGGCAGGTGGGTGGAGGCGATGCCGCCAATTTGCTCAAGCCCGCCCTGGCGCGCGGTCAATTGCGCACAATCGCAGCCACGACCTGGTCCGAGTACAAAAAATACATCGAAAAAGACCCTGCGCTGGCACGGCGCTTCCAGCCGGTGAAGGTTGGCGAGCCGAGTGTGGCGGCGGCAGTTTCCATTTTGCGCGGGTTGGTGCCGGTGTATGAAGCCAGCCATGGCGTCTATGTACGCGACGATGCGGTGGTGGCGGCAGCGCAACTGAGCGCTCGTTACCTGGCGGGGCGCCAGTTGCCGGACAAGGCCGTCGATGTACTGGATACAGCCTGTGCGCAAGTGCGCATTAGCCTGACGGCGGCGCCTGAGGTGTTGCAGCAGCTGTGCGCTGAATTGGCCGAGGGCACACAGCAGCGCGTGGCGCTTGAGCGCGATGTTCAAGCAGGCTTGTCAGTTGACCAGCCAGCGTTGCAAACACTGGTCCGGCGTCTGGACGCCCTCGAGCTTGAGCGCCAGCAAGCCGAGCAGGGCTGGATGCAGCGTGAACAGCAGCAAGCCAGTCACGAGGTCTGCCCACGGGTGGTCGCTCAGGTCATCAGCGGCTGGACCGGTGTTCCGGTCGAGCAACTGGCGTTGGAGCACAGTGAGCGCATCCCGGGTTTTGCCGATGCCCTGCGCGAGCGAATTATTGGGCAGGAACCGGCGGTGCAGGCGCTTGATCGCAACCTGCGAGCGGTGGCTGCAGGCCTTAATAATCCTGAGGCCCCAGTAGGCGTATTTTTGCTGGCCGGCCCAAGCGGGGTCGGCAAGACCGAGACGGCGCTGGCGCTGGCGGACTTGCTGTACGGCGGCGAGCGGTTTGTGATCACGCTCAATATGTCGGAATACCAGGAGCAACACTCCCTGTCCCGATTGATCGGAGCGCCTCCCGGTTACATTGGATACGGCGAGGGCGGGGTGCTGACCGAGGCCGTGCGCCAGCGCCCCTATTCAGTGGTGCTGCTCGATGAAGTCGAGAAGGCCGACCCAGAGGTGCTGAACCTGTTCTACCAGGTCTTTGACAAGGGCTTGGCCAATGACGGTGAAGGTCGCGAAATCGACTTCCGTAACACGCTGATCCTGATGACGTCCAACCTGGGCAGCGATTGCATCACAGCACTGTGCGCCGATGGCCAGCGCCCTGATTCTGAGGTGCTGGAGGAAGTGATTCGCCCCGTATTGCGCGCTCACTTCAAGCCGGCTCTGCTTGCCCGGATGCGTGTCGTGCCGTATTACCCGCTCGCAGGCGAACGGTTACAGGACGTGGCAAGGCTCAAGCTTGCGCGCCTTGGCCAACGGCTGCACACGCGTGAACTGGTGTTCAGCTACAGCGCCGAACTGGTCACGCACATGGTCGAACGCTGTATGCACCAGGACAGTGGCGCGCGTTATATCGACCAGTGGATCGAATCCCACCTGCTGCCGCAGATCGTTGATCGCCTGCTCAGTGCGATGGCCGTTGGCGAATCCCTCTCTGCCACCCACGCGACGCTGGATGGCCGCGGTGTGCCTGTGTGTGAGTTCAGCCAATGACGCACAGCGCATTCAAGCCGTTGCCTGGTCCGCAGGCCTGCACCGACCAACTGCTGGGCTGGTTCACCCGCCTGGGATTTGAGTGTGAGGAATCGACGTTGGCGCAGCTTTGCGTCACGGCCGCTGCGCAGTTGAGCGAGTGTGACCTGTGCCAACTGTATGCGCGGGAGGAAACCACCGGCCAGTTGAGGTTGATCGCTCAATACTTTCCTGACGGGGAACCCTCAGGCGAGCGGGCTGCAACTGTGGAGGTTCAACACCAGCAGTTATTGCACTACGTCCTTAACCAGGGGCGGGAGCTGACCATTGATGAACTGTGCAACAGCGCCTATGACAGCGGTTTTCTGCCCGTAGCGACGTTGCCTTGGCACTCGCTGACATGCCTGCCCTTGTTCAACCGGAGCAAGGCGGTGTGCGGCGTCCTGCTTTGTGCCAGCCTGCGCCCGACGCAATTGCAGGGCTACGCCGTGTCGTTGGGCCAACTGGGTAGCTTTGCCCTCGGCCAATTAACTCTGCGCCGGCTTGCCCATCCTGGGCGCATCACTGCTGTTGCCCAGCGCTGTGCGCCCGTCACAGGCGGCTATGGCTTGATCGGCAACAGCACCGCGATGGAAGCGACCTGTCACCTCATCGGCAAGGTTGTGCAGGCGCCTTTTACCGTGCTGTTGCACGGTGAAACCGGCACTGGCAAGGAGGTGGTGGCGCGTGCGATTCACGCCGCCGGCCCGCGCAGCACGCGAGCGTTTGTCGTGCAAAACTGCGCAGCCTTCCCTGAGGGCTTGCTGGAGAGTGAGCTGTTCGGCTACCGCAAAGGCGCGTTTACCGGTGCGGAGCGTAACTATGCAGGGCTATTTGACGCGGCTGATGGCGGCACACTGCTGCTGGATGAGATTGGCGATATGCCACTCTCCCTGCAGGCAAAGCTGCTGAGAGTTCTACAAGAAGGTGAGGTGCGCCCCCTGGGCGCCAATACCGCCCACAAGGTCGACGTGCGAATCATCGCCGCCACCCATCGCGACCTGCTGGCAATGGTCAGCCAGGGGACTTTTCGCGAGGACCTCTATTACCGATTGGCACAGTTCCCTATCCAATTACCGGCCTTGCGTGAGCGTGACGGTGATGTGCTGCTGCTTGCCCGGCACTTTGCTGAAAAGGTCTGCGCGGCACTCAAAAAGCCGGTGGTCAGTTGGTCCAGTGCCGCGCTTGACCAGCTCTCCGGCCACGCCTTCCCAGGCAATGTGCGTGAGCTCAAATGCCTGGTGGAACGGGCGGTGCTGCTGTGTGATGACGGGGTGATTTTACCTGCGCACCTGTCGCTGTCGTCGGCTCCCGCGGGTACGACCGCCGAGGCGACTCTGCGTCAGCGCCTGGAGCGGGTGGAACGGGTCTTTCTGATCGATTGCCTGCACAAGAACCGTGGCAATCGAACGCGCACCGCGCGTGAACTTGGGGTCGCGCGTCGCACGCTTCTGTACCGGCTTGCGCGTTTGAATATCCCCATGGGCGCGTCTCGAGAAGAATGCTGAATGGCGTATTCACGCTGGCGTGCTAATGGGCTCTGCGATGCCCCACTTGTTTTATCTTCCAGGGAGAACCCCGATGCCTGATCGTCCATGGCGAGCCGTACTGCTTGTGTTGTGTTTGCTGAGCGGTTGCAGCGCCAATTATGTGTTTGATGACGCTGACTATCGTCCTTTGGGTGACTCCCAAGCGACCCGTCGCGGCCAATGAAAAGGAGCCTTTCATGCAATTAGTGCTTGAAGTGTGTGATGGCGGGGGCGATGAGCCGCCACTGCGCAAGGTGTTCGATGGAGTGGGCGGCGTGGTCGGTCGTGGAGCCGGTTGCGACTGGAGTATTCCTGACCCCAGTCGCTTGCTTTCCAGTCACCACGGGTTGATCGCGTACCGTGACGCGCGTTATTTCCTGACGGATATCAGCAGTAACGGTATCCGTGCGGTGAGCAGTGGCAAGTCGCTGCAAAAGGGGCAGGCGCGGTTGATCGTGGAGGGTGATGTTTTCCAGTTGGGGCCATTTGCTATCCGTGCGCGGTTGATTGAGCGCGTGGCGTCGCATCGCCAGCCACTATCCACTGCGGGCGGGGTGATACCCGATGATGCTTACCTGGGCCTGGACCCCGTTCAAGAATGGGATCGCCAGTCGATGCACGGCGCAACGCCGTGCGAACTGGACGCCTTGAACGACGTGCAAGAGGCACCGAGTGCCTGGATGTCTGGTGACGGTGTTGAGCGCGACTACCTGACCTTACCTGCACAGGCAGACGTTTTGGTAGAGAGGGTCGAACCTGTCTTGCCTGACTCGCAGGCGCCCGAGGCTTACGAAGTGTTCTGGGCGCAGTTCGCCAAAGCGTTGGGCGTCAGTGCGCATGCGCTCGATTGCGCTGGCCGCGAGGCGTTGGCGATTAAGGTTGCGGGTTTACTCAGGCGCGCGATTGATGGGTTGCAACAGAACCTGCGCACTCACGACGAACTGCACAACGAATTGGACCTGGACGCGAGCACCTTGATCAAACGTCCGAACGCGTTGAAAGACAGCCTGTGCATTGACTCTGCGTTGGCGTCGTTGCTGGGCACGGGCGAGTTGGCGCAACCCTGCGCCGAAGCGGCCATTACGCAGGTGTACCGGCAAATGCAAGTGCATCAGGTCGCGCTGCTCGTTGCATGTCGCACGGCGCTGCGCACCTCGTTGGCGACGTTTGCCCCCGGTCACTTGCTGGCCAGTTTTGAGCGCGATGACAAGGTGCCGAGGTTCTTTGCCGACAGGGCGCATTGGCGGGCCTACCAGCGCCACTATCAAAGAGTGGTCGAAGAAAATGCATCGAATACGGACCTGTTGCGCGGCAACTTTTCCAAGGCCTATGAGGAGCAGGTACGCCTGGCCTCGGCGTTGTTTGCCACACCTCCGGGAGGATGCCCATGACCCGTGTCGCCCTGCCTCTTTTGGTTGTATTGGTGCTGCTGGGTGGTTGCAGCAACCTGTCACCGTTTTCCACATTGACCAAGCTCGACTTGACGCTGGCCGCCAGTGACGAAGTGAACCCCGACCTGCATGGGCGCCCCTCGCCGGTGGTGGTGCAGCTGTTTGAACTCAAGCATCCAGTGGCATTCGAAAACGCAGATTTTTTTACCCTGTATGGGCATGCCGAGCAGGCGCTGCCCAAAGACTGGGTGAGCAGCGAGGAGCTGGAGCTGCGACCCGGCGAGCAGGTGGCCCTCAAACTCAGGAGCGAACCGCAAAGCCGTTATGTGGGCATCATTGCGGCGTACCGCGATTTACCCCATGTGCAATGGCGATGGGTGCTGGCGCTGGCGCCACAGCAAGTCACAAGAGCGCACCTGGTGCTTGACCAGGCGGGTATCCGTGCTGGCGACCCGCTCGCCAGCCTGGAGGAGAACTGATATGCAGGCTCATAAAGTCATCTGGCAGGAAGGGATGTTGCTGCGCCCCCAGCACCTGCAACATAACGACCGTTATTACCATCAGCAGCTTAACCGAACTCGCTTGCTGGGCAGTGATGCCTGGGGTTTCCTGAGCCTGGACATCGACCTGCAATACCTGAACCTGGGCAAGCTGGTGGTCAATCAAGCCAGTGGCGTTTTGCCGGACGGCAGTCTTTTCGAGTTGACCACCGCCATGGCGCCACTGGTGCTGGAGGTGCCGGCCAACGCGGGTAGGCAATCGGTGTACCTGGCGTTACCGATGACGACCGGCAATCAGGTTGAAACCCGCACGCAGGAGGCGCCGGAGGTGTTGGCGCGCTACATCGCCTGTGACATTGAAGTGGCGGACTCCAATGCGGGCCGGGACGCTCGTTGCCAGATCAGTTGCGCACGGCCGGATTTGCGCCTGTTGCTGGGTGAGCAGCCGGGGGATGAGGTCTACGTGAAGCTGAAGATTGCCCAGGTGCTGGAATGCTCTGCTGAAGAGGGGCTGCGTATGGAGCCTGATTTTGCCCCGACATTTATTTATGTGCAGGGCTCGGGGTTTGTTTCGTCCTGCCTCAAAGAAGTGATCAGCCTGCTCGCCAGCCGGGGGGATGCGATTGCTGAGCGGATGGGCGGCAATGGCGCCACGGCGGGTGCGCAGATTGCGGACTTTTTGATGCTGCAACTGATCAATCGGACCGAGCCGGTGTTGCGCCATTATCTGGTGCAGGCGCAAGTGCGTTCAGAGGCGTTATTCCGCGAGATGCTGTCGATACTGGGCGAACTGGCGACGTTTGCCAGCGACAGCAAACGTGCCACCCAGCAGGTGCGCTACCTCCACGGCGACCAGGGCGCGAGTTTTCGTGGGTTGATGGCGGGGTTGCGCACAGTGCTGTCGATGGTCTTTGAGCAGCATGCCCTGGAGCTGGTACTGCAACAGCGCCAGTATGGGGTAATGGTCTGCCCAGTGGCCGATCTCAAGCTGCTGGGCACCGCGACATTCATCCTGGCAGTCGCGGCTCAATGCGACTCGGAAGAACTGCGCCATCGTTTGCCGGCCCATCTGAAGATCGGTCCTGTAGAGCGCATCCGCGAACTGGTCAACCTGCACCTGGCGGGCATCAAGGTCAAACCACTGCCAGTGGCGCCCCGCCAGATCCCTTTTCATGCCGGTAAAACCTATTTCATGCTCGAACTCAGTGCCCGGGATATCGCGCAGTTGGAGCAATCGGGTGGTTTTGCGTTCCATGTCGGCGGCGAGTTCAGCGAGTTGGAACTGACCTTCTGGGCTATCAGGAATTGAACAGCATGAACATGGACAGTGATTACCCGCTGGATGAAAAAACCGTGTTGCTGGATCGTAACGGCCACGGCCCGGTACAGCGCCCGGTGACGGACTTTCCCTCGCCACCGCGTTTTGAACAGCTGGAAGACCGCATGGTCTACGCCGCCGCTGTGCAGGGCGCTCAACGTTTCAACGTGGGCCTTAACCCGCTGGTGACAGCGGCCTGGGAACTGATGTGCGAGGTGCTTGAACTTAAACTCAGCAGCGGTCGGGAAAACCTGCAGACGCTCAATGAGCGCCTGGCCGCAAGCCTCACACGCTTCGAGGTCCGCGCCCAGCATGAAGGCATGGAAAGCGCTCAGGTGATTGCTGCTCGCTATGTGCTGTGCAGCGTCGTTGATGAAGCGGTAGTCACCACGGCGTGGGGAAGTCGCAGCGACTGGTCGAAGATCAGTCTGCTGAGCCGTTTTCACAACGAAACCTTTGGCGGCGAAAAGTTTTTCCAGCTGTTGGAGCGACTGTCTCGCGACCCCGTGAAGCACTTGGCCATGCTGGAACTGATGTACCTGTGCCTGTCGATGGGTTTTGAAGGCAAATACAGGGTCATGGAGCGCGGCGTGACCGAGCTTGAGGGCGTCCGTGACGCCTTGTATCGCCAGATAAGACACGTGCGTGGCGACCCGGTGTCTGTGTCCGCCTCTGTTCCCCGGCCGGAGCCGGCACGCCGCAAGCGGCTGCGCACACTCTCCGCAACCTGGTGTGTGGCGTTGGGCTTGATCGCTTTGCTGGCGATGTATTCGGCAACTGCCTGGGTACTGGAGCAGGAGCGAGCCCATGCATTGCAACCCTTTCAATCTTCGGCGCCGGAACTGACTCCGACGCCCTTGTAACGCTGGGAACATTGAATGAACGCATTCTTCAAGGGCGCGGGCAACCTGCTGCGCATCGTTTGGGTATGGAGCTTGTTGCTGGTACTTTCCAGCGCGTGCCTGGTGTGGTTTTTCGGGCCTGTGCTGGCGGTGGATGACCACCGGTTCTGGCAAGGTGCTACGGCTCGGCTCGTGACTATCAGCGGGCTGTTTCTGCTATGGGGGCTGGCGATGGTCATTGCGGGCGCACGCCACAGCGCAAGGTCCAAAACCGACGAAAGCCGGGCCGACCGTCAGCATCCGGGGCTGGTAGAGGATGAGCGCAAACAGGTACGCGCCCGTTTCAAGGACGCGCTGCACACCTTGAAAACATCTCGCCACTATTTCGGGCGCAGCGTGCGCTCACGCAACGAACTGCCCTGGTACTTGTTGATCGGACAGCGAGGCAGCGGCAAGAGCGCTTTGCTGGCAGCGAATGGCTTGCAGCGCCCGCCGGATCATCTTCAAACCGCATCATCAGGGGCCAGCGCCTACTGTGACTGGTTCTTCGCCGATCAGGGCGTCCTGATGGAGAGTGCCGGACGCTACCTGGACCAGCCCGACCGCGCGGTCGATGCCGCAGGTTGGTCAACATTACTCGGGCTGCTCAAGTCCAGGCGGCGAGTACGTCCACTCAACGGCGTGGTGGTGACGTTGTCGGTGGACACCCTGTTGGGCAGCAATGAGCATGATCTGGAGCGCCATGCACGGCATGTGCATTCCAGGTTACAAGATATCCAGCAGACGCTGCATATCGATATTCCGGTTTATTTGGTGCTGACCCACGCTGACCACATCCCAGGCTTTACCGCGTTTTTTGATACGCCGCACGACAGCGCCGCAGAGGGCGTATTCGGTGAGCTGATCACTGGCAGCCACACGGGTGTGCCTATGGCGCAGGTGCGCCAGGTGTTCGAGACGTTGCTGCAGCGCCTGAGTGGCGAACTGGTGCAGCGCCTGCACCAGGAGCGCAATGTCGAGCGCCGTGGCTGGATGCTGGGTTTTGTGCCCCAGGTGGCACGCATCGGTGAGCGTTTATGCCTGTTTATCGAAGTTGCGTTCTGCGCCCATCGCAATCAGCGCATCCAGGGGTTGCGAGGTTTCTATTTGACCTGTGCCGGTGAGCGGCACGAACGCTTTGTCCAAGGTCTTTTCAACCAGGTGATTTTCGCCGAGGCCGATCTTGCGGGGCTGCACGCCGAGGAGCACCGACGCATTCGTTGGCGGCAGGCGGGATGGGCGAGCGCCGTAGCACTGGTCATCGGTGCGGCGGGCATGCTCTGGGTGCACAGCTATGGGATCAACCACCAACGCCTGGAGCTGTTGGCGCAGTTAGGTCAAGTTAATACGCCAGCCCCGGACGATGCAGACCATACGTTGGGGTTACTGACATTGCTGGACAATCGCCTGGCGGCCACTCGGGTGTTTCCGCCGGTGTCAGAGGCCGGCGTGCTGGAGAGAGCCGGACTGTTTCAGGGTGAAGTGAGCCGACCACCGTTGGTCAGTGCCTACAACGACGCCCTGCAGCAAATGGTCGCCCAGGTCGCTTCGCTGCTCGAAGAACAGGTGCGGTCGAGCCTTGGGGATCGCGAACGGTTACTGGATAACCTGCGCGCCTACCTGATGCTCAATCTGCGCGAGCGACGTGATGCCGGGTGGCTGGCGGAGCGCGTGGCGACTCGGTGGTCCGAGCGCTATGCCGGTGAGGCTTCGACGCAGGCGCGCCTGAGTGAGCACTTCGGCCGGCTGCTTGAACAACCTTTTGCCGCGCCACTCAATGATGAACTGGTCGCCCAGGCTCGCCAGGTGCTGCGCGGAGAGTCGCTGGCAGACGTGGTATATCGCGTGCTGCGCGAGCAATCGCACACGCTGGAGCCCAGCCGTCTCACCGACGGCACTGTGTTCATGGCGCTGGACCAACCGATTTCCGGGTTTTACAGCAAGCGCTATATGCAGTATTTCGACCAGCAAGGCCCGCGATTGGTTAACGCGATTGTCCTGGACAATTGGGTGCTGGGGCAGGCGACTGACCTCAGTGCGATGGAGTTGCGCCGGTTGATAGTCGAGCTCGAACAGCGCTATTTCAGCGAGTACGCCGATGCGTGGAGCCAGGCCCTGGGCCAGATCCGATTACGCGAAACCGAAAACCTGCGCCAGGACGCCGAACAACTGGCGAGCCTCACCTCGGCGCAATCACCACTGGTGTTGTTGTTACAGCAGGTGCGTGAAAATACCCGTTTGCTATCCACTGATGACCCGATGTCAGCGGTGCCCCACGAGGCCGGTGACGTGGCGGCTATCGCTCAATCGATGGCTGCCCGTGTACGCGCGGGTGTTTTGCCCAAGCCCACAGGCGATGACGCTGCAAGACGCGCCTTGCAACGCCGTTTCGAGCCTTTGCATCAACTGCTTGATGAGCAGCAAAACCCGGGTGAGCAACTGACCCAGGCGTTGCGCCAGCTTGATGCTGTGCACCTGCAGATGGCAGCGCTGAACCGCGAAGGGTCACCGGAGCAGGCGGCTTTCCAGATGGTGAAACGGCGTATGGAAGGGCAACAACCTGGGTTGGGACAGTTACGCGATATTGCCGCACGTTTGCCGCTGCCGCTCAAAGGTTGGGTCGAGGGCCTTGCCGACGACAGTTGGCGGCATTTGTTCGATGAGGCCTATACGCATGTGAACCAACGCTACCAGAGCGAGGTGTATAGCCTGTATGCCAAGGCTATTCGCCAGCGTTACCCGTTCAATGCCCATGCCAGCAGCGACGTGGCCCTGGGCGACTTCGAGGAGTTTTTTAAACCCCAGGGCGTGCTGGCAAGGTTCCATGAAACCTACCTGCGCCCGTTTATCAGCGCCGACGGCGGGCGTTATCGCTTGCGCGGCCTGGAAGGCCAGAGCCTGCCAATGTCGCGCGCGCTGCTGGAACAACTCGGCAAAGCGCAGACCATTCGCCGTGGTTTTTTTGGTGGCGACCCAGGCGAGTTGTCGGTTCGATTTACGTTGGCACCTTATAGCCTGGATCAGGCGGTCAGCCGCGCGGTGTTGAGCTTTGGCGGTCAGCAGTTGGAGTACCGTCATGGGCCGATTGTGCCTGTGACGTTCCAGTGGCCCAGCGAGGTGGAAAATGGTCGCAGCAGCCTGGTATTGGAACGAGGTGCACAGCGGCCGTTGGGCATCGAGAAGAACAGCGGGGCCTGGTCGTTGTTCCGGTTTTTTGACTTGCTGTACAGCGAGCCCGCCAGTGGGCGCGATGCGCAAATACTCAAGTCCGACCTCGCTGGTTTGCGTGCCAATTACCTGTTGGTCAGCCAGCGCACACCCAGCCCGTTTCAGATGGACACGTGGCGCACGTTCCGTTTGCCGGAGCGGCTGTGACCGCGCCGCAAGCCGCCGCAAACAGCGCGGCACGTACTCAACGTGGCAAGGCCAGGCAGCGCAACGAAGATGCGTTCCTCGACTGCCCCCAACAAGGTTGCTGGGCGGTTGCCGACGGTATGGGCGGCCACCGGGCCGGACACAGGGCCAGCCAATGGGTGGTCGACAGCCTTGCCGCGTTGCCGGTCCACGGTACGTTCGATCAGCGCATCGATGCGGTGCGGCGATGCCTGCAACGGCTCAATCAGTGTTGGGGGGATAACACCTCACCGCCGGCCGCAGGTCGCGACGACAGGATGGGCAGTACCGTGGTGGTCCTGCTGCTGGAGGGCCGGCGCGCAGCGTGTATCTGGGCGGGGGACAGCCGCTGTTACCTGTGGCGAGGCGGGCGGTTGTATCAGCTGTCGCGCGATCACTCACTGCTGCGCCAATTGATGGATGAGCAGCGATTGAGCCTGGCGCAGGCCCAGGCGCATCCCGACGCCAGGGCATTGACCCGCGCCGTAGGCGCGCGGCACCCGCTGAAACTCGAGGTGCTGGAGTTGGGCGCGCACCCAGGCGATGTGTTTGTGCTGTGCAGTGACGGTATGTACCAGGCGATGACGCACGCCGAGCTGGGCTGCGCCATGGACAGCGGTACGCCGCAACAGGTGGTGGCGCGGCTGTTCACGGCGGCGCTACGCGGGCCGGCGCGGGATGACCTGACGGCCGTGGTGGTGCGCGTATGACCACGGCACCTGGCATGCCCACCTTGCTGGCGGGGCGTTATCACCTGGAGCGCGTGTTGGGCTCGGGCGGCATGGGTGTGGTCTACCGGGCGCGCGACCTGCTGCATGAGCAGTTTGGCGAGCCCTGTTCCAGCGTGGCAATCAAGGTGCTCGGTGAGAATCTCCGCCTGGCGCCCGATGCACATGTGCTGCTCTACAGCGAGTTTGCCCTGACCCGCAGCCTGCAGCATGAGCGCGTGGTACGCATGTTTGCGTTTGAGGTGGATATCAGCAGCCAGATCGCGTTTTTCAGCATGGAGTTAATGCACGGTATGACCCTGGACCGGCTGCTGCTGGAGTGTCCCGATGGCTTGCCGTGGCGTGAGTTGCAGCCTCTGGCTGTGCAGCTGCTGGATGCTGTGGCGTATGTGCATCGTCAAGGTGTGCTGCATGGGGATGTGAAGCCGGTGAATATCATGGTGGGTGAAGAGGGCATTCGTTTGTTCGATTTCGGCCTCGGGCAGGCGACGGCGGAGGCGATGGCAGGGCTGGCGAGTGTGAGTCGTGATCGTTTTAATGCCTGGACACCGGCTTATGCTGCGCCGGAGTTGTTGGCGGGCGGTGCATTGACGGCGAGTGCTGATCTGTATGCGGTGGCGTGTGTGGTGTATGAGTTGGCCCATGGCAAACGCTTGGGCGAGCGTCGGGCCACTGAGCGGCTGGAGCGCCCCCGGCAGCTGCCCGCAGCGTGTTGGCCAGCCTTGCGCTTGGCGTTGGCGATGGATCCTGAGCGCCGAACGATCAGCGTGGAGGCGTTGGGCGAGGTTATGGCGCGTTGTCGATGGCGCTGGTTCAGGTAGCTATGGGTGCCTGCCAAGGTATCGATTTGGCCTACGCTGTGTATCGGCTGTTCTGTGGGAGCTGGCTTGTCGAATCGTCGCACCGCTGCGATGCAGACACCTCGGTGTGTCAGGTGCACCGAGTTGATGCCATCGCAGGCAAGCCAGCTCCCACATGACCTACCCAGCCAACTCATGCAGCCGGCAGTACTCTTCCCACCCCAACCCCGCCATCTGGGCGACTTCTTTATGCACTTCCAGGCGCTGAGCCTCAAAAGTTTCAGCCGACTCGGCCGTCAACTTGAGCGTCAGCTCCCAGGCAAACAGATTCTGGCGCTCAGCCTCGGCCTCGAAAGCTTCATGCAAGCGCTCGGCGCGATACTGCGCGAGGGTTTCGCCTTTGGCTTGGGCGGCCAGAGGGTTGAGGGTATCCAGTTGCGTCGCCACCTGGGGGTGTTCATTCAAGAAACGGTCCAGGGCGCGCTGGTGGTTATCACCGGGTTCTGACAAGGGCTTACTCCTGATGGGATGAAGTGAATAGATGGGGTCACGCACAAGGCTTTGCAATCAGCTGGCGGGCAATCGCCACGTAGGCGGGCAGGGTCGCTGGCCTGGGCATCGAGAAAACGGGTTTGAGGGCTGACCTGACGGCCCCGATACACCGCGCAATCTGAAATTAACTCTGAATAATTAATTGTAGTGCGGCAAAAGCCTTTCGCTACCGGTAGGTGGCCGTGTAGCGTTACATGGGATTTTTGGGCACTGCCAAGCATGGGCAGAAAGCGATACGGGCAGAGGGACGGGGCATGGCGCAAACGCTGTTCAAACTTTTCCTCACCCAACGCCTGGCGGCCTTGGCCAGTACCGAATCATTGCGCGCCATCCGTGAAGGCTTGCTGTGGATCCTGCCGTGCCTGCTGGTGTCTGCCGGTTTCCTGATCTTGGCTGAATGCGCCAAGGTGCTGGGCTTCGATCCGCAGGTGGTGGCCTTTCTGTCGGGGTTGCATAACCAGATCAGCTCGGTGATCCCGCTGCTGGTGGCGGCATCGATTGGCTACATGCTCGCCATCCAGCACCGGCTGCCACAATTGCCAGTGGCATTTTTGTGCCTGGCCCACGTGGTGATCGCCACCTTTGTATTGCGCGACTACCCGCGAGCATCGGCGACGTTTGTATTGTTTATCGCCATCGCTTCGCCGCTGTTGAATGTGCCGACGATCGCCTGGCTGCACCGTTTCCGCTGGACACGGCTGGTCAACGAAGACTTGGTGGGCCACAACCTGCGCGGCACCATCAACATGGTGGTGCCCGGCGCGATTACAGCGCTGTTGCTGGTGGTGGTGTTGTCGTTGATGTTGCAGATTCCCTATGTGGCGCAACTACAGGGGCCGCAGGTACTGGATGCATTGCAAACGCCGTATGGCAGCGGATTGTTTGTGACCTTGATGAATTCGCTGCTGTGGTTTTTCGGCATTCACGGTGTGTACGCCATGCAGCCGCTGTTTGATGTACTGGACCAGGCCGTAGTGCTCAATGGCGCCGCGCTGGCGGCGGGTGAACCGGTCAAGTACCTGCTCAACAGTGGCCTGCTCGGTTCTTTCGCGTTTATCGGTGGGTCGGGCGGGGCGTTGTGTTTGCTGCTGGCGATCCTGTTGTTTTCCAAAAGCCAAACCATGCGTTTGCTGGCAATGGCCAGTCTGCCGCTGTCGTTGTTCAATGTCAGCGAAGTGCTGTTGTTCGGCTTGCCGATCATCCTTAACCCACGCTTGTTTATCCCGTTTCTGCTGGTGCCGGCGTTCAACACCCTGCTGGCATTGACGGTGGTGCAGTTGGGCTGGGTATCGCCGGCGGTGGCCAGCGTGCCATTTACCGCGCCAGTGCTGCTCAATGCCTACCTCAGCACTCACGGCGACGTGGCGGCGGTGGTGCTGCAAGTGGTGCTGTTGGGGCTGGGCACGTTGGTGTATGCGCCGTATGTGCGCGCGATTCATCGCCAGTCCAGTGAGGGTGGCACGGTGTACCTCAAGTCGTTGGACATGACCTTCCGTGGCCTCGAAGAGAAAGGCCGCCTGCTGGAATTGGACCCGGTGTTGGCGTCCCACAAGGCGGCCGCCCGTCAGGCAGTCGAATTGAGCCGTATCCAGCAGATCAGCGATTACGAGTTCTACCTGGAATTCCAGCCGCAAGTCTCGACCCGCACCGGCCTGTGCACCGGCTGTGAGGCGCTGATGCGCGCGCGGGACAGCCAGGGCACGGTGCATTCACCCTGGGAGTTCCTGCAATGGCTGGCCCAGGCGCGGTTGATGCCGGATGTTGATCTGTGGGTGGCGTCCCAGGCCGTGCGCCAATATCAGAAGTGGCAAAAGATCGGCTTTGCCTTGCCCATGACCATCAATATTTCCAGCGCCACGCTCACTCACGCAGGCTATGGCGAGCGCCTGGTGGAGATCCTTGCCCAGGCCTGTGGCCAGATCTCGGTGGAAATCACCGAAGATGCATTGGTGGGTGATGTCCAGGCCACCCGCCAGACCATCCAGAGGCTCCAGGCGATCGGCGCCAAGGTGTATATCGATGACTTCGGCACCGGGTTTTCGGCCTTGAGTTACCTGCATCAGTTTCCGGTGGACTTTATCAAGATCGACCGCAGTTTCGTGGTGGCCCAGCGCGACCCCAAAGGCGCCCAGGTGTTGACCGGCATGTTGCGCTTTTGTGAGGCGCTGAACCTGGGCGTGGTGGTCGAGGGCGTGGAGACCGCCGAGCAGTTGGCCTTTTTGAATACCGGCACCGAGCTGTTTATCCAGGGCTGGTATTTCAGCAAGGCGCTGCCCGGCGACCTGCTACCGGGCTTTGTCCGCAGACGTGCGGCGGCTCAGGCTTAAGCGTGGGCGGACGCGTATTCGCGCCGGGTTTTTTCAATCGCTTCGACCAGGTCGTCGATACCCGCCAGGCGTGCACGGTTGTCATGGTCCCAGGGGTGAAAGCCCGGTTTGAAATAGTGCAACCACGGCCGCAGCATGCGTGGGAACACGCCCTTGGGCCCGTATAGAAACTTGAGCATGCGCCAGAACCCCTTCAGGTGCCCACCGGCTTTGCGGTCGGCCAACAGCAGGCGCACATGGAAATCAAACACGACCAGCCAGAACAGCAGCGTGGTGGTCAACATGGTGCCGGTGCGCAACAGATAGCGCATCGGCCCAGGCTTGATCACGGTGTTCCACACATCGAACGCCACGGCCTTGTGCTCGGTTTCTTCGAGGGCGTGCCAGTACCACATCTGCTGGTAGCCCTTGAGTGACTCGCCAAAACGCGACGGGTCGCTGAGCAGGATTTCCGCGAGCATCGCGGTGTAGTGTTCCAGGGCGATGGTCACCGCCAGGTTGAACGACGGTGGCAGGTGTTTCTTTTGCAGGTCGAGGAAGAACTTCAGGCGCTTGTCGAGGGTGTGCGCCGGCAGACCGGCCGCTTGCAAGTGATCGTTGTAGGCCACGTGTTCGCGGCTGTGCATGGCTTCCTGGCCGATAAACCCCTGGATTTCTTTCTTCAACGCCGGGTCGTCGATGCGCTGGCGGTAGTGGCGCACGCTGTCCATGAAAAACAGCTCGCCCTGGGGAAACAGCAGCGACAACGCGTTGAAAAAGTGCGTGATGAACGGGCCTTGTTCGTGCCAGTCCTTGATGCGCTCGGCAGGCAAGGCAAAACGGATATCGCGACGGATCGGCAGCATGGTGCGTGCTCCTGTTCAGAGTCGGGTTTCGTCGTTGGTTTCGAACACCGGCGTGCGCGGTTTGGGCGCCATACGTTTGCTGGCGAACACCACCAGGGCCTGATAGGCCGCCGGCAGGCACCGGGCGAGCAGGTCGAGAAAGTACGCGTCGCGACCGATCAGCACGCGGCGCTTGTTCTTGCGTACGCCTTGCAGAATCACCTTGGCGGCCTGGTCGGCGTCGGTGATGAAGAGTTTTTCGAAGTCGGCGCGGGCCTGTTGCTCGCTGTGGATCAGAAAGCCGGTCATGTTCGCGTCGATGCGGCTGCTGCGGCAGATGTCGGTGCGAATGCCGCCGGGGTGTACGCAGGTGGCGGACACACCGCAGCCTTGCAGGTCGAGCTCCTGGCGCAGGGATTCGGTAAAGCCGCGCACGGCAAACTTGGTCGCGTTGTAGCCGCTCATGCCCGGCTGGGCAAACAGGCCGAACACGCTGGAAGTATTGACCACATGCCCTTCGCCGCTGGCTTTGAGGTGCGGCAGAAACGCCTTGGTGCCATGCACCACGCCCCAGAAGTTGATGCCGACGATCCACTCAAGGTCGGCATAGTCCACACCCTCGACGGTGCTCGACAGCGCCACGCCGGCATTGTTGAAGATCAGGTTGACCTGGCCATGCTCGGCCGCGCAGCGTGCGGCCCAGTCTTGCACGGCCTGGCGGTCGGCCACATCGACGACGTGGGTGGTGATCATGATCGGCGACAAGGTTGAAGACTTGATCAGCGCGAGGGTGTGTTCCAAGCCTTGGCTGTTCTTGTCCGAAAGCGCCAAGTGGCAACCTTCGCGCGCCAATGCGAGGGCCAGGGCACGGCCCATGCCGGAGGCTGCGCCGGTGATTGCCGCCACGCGGCCATTGAATGACTTCATGACAGGCTGCCTTCTGCAGTGGGTTGCGGGGCCACAACCGCGCGCGGCGCGGAGGCCGGCAACGGGTTGGCGAGGTAGTCCTTGAGGGCAAAGTGCCGGGTGACCTGCTTGAAACGCCAGGTTGAGCCGGGCCACAGCGTGGTGTTTTTGCCGGTGCGCGGGTCCAGGTACCAACTTTGGCAACCACCGGTGTTCCAGATGGTGTGCTTGAGCTTGTCCTGCAACTGTTGGTTGTAAGCCTGCTCGACGGCGGGTTTGACCTCGACCGTGGCAATGCGCTGGTGCTGCATGTGCTTGAGCGCATCGAGGATGTAGGCGACCTGGGCCTCGATCATCAGAATCATCGAGTTATGCCCCAGGCCCGTGTTAGGCCCGACAATCAGGAACAGGTTGGGATAACCCGGCACCGTCGTACCTTTATAGGCGTGGGCGCCGTCGCGCCAGGCGTCCATCAGGTCGATACCGTCGCGGCCGATGATGCAGTCGCGGGGGAGTGGATCGGTGGCCTGGAAACCGGTGCCGAAAATCAGGCAGTCGGCCGGGTGCTTGATGCCGTCGCTGGTGATCACGCCATCGGCTTCGATGCGCAGCACCGTGTCGGTGACCACCTCGACATTGCTGCGTGACAGCGCCGGGTAGTAGTCATTGGAGATCAACACGCGCTTGCAGCCGATGGTGTAGTCCGGCGTCAGGGTTTTGCGCAGGGAAGGGCGCGCCACCTGTTTGCGCAAGTGGCGCAGGGCGATCTTCTGCACCATCTTCATCAGCCGCGGGTGCAGGGCAAAGCCCACCACGCGGCCTTCCAGCGCCCAGTAAAAGGCGCCGCGCACCAGGCGTTGGGTAAACGGCAGGTGTTTGAAGGCCCAGCGTTCGAGCCTTGAAATCTCGCGATCCGGCTTGGGCATGATCCACGGTGGCGTGCGCTGGAACAGGTCCAGGTGCGCCACCTGCGGGGCAATCTGCGGCACGAACTGGATCGCACTGGCGCCGGTGCCGATCACCGCCACGCGCTTGCCTTTCAACGAATAGTCATGATCCCAGTGCTGGGAGTGAAAGCGTTTGCCCTTGAAGCTGTCCAGCCCTGGAATATCCGGCAACGCCGGGCGTGACAGGCCGCCCATGCCCGACACCAGCGCCCGCGCGCTAATCTTGCGGCCATCGCTGAAACTCAGTTGCCAGCGTTGCTGCTGCTCATCAAACACCGCACGTTGCAGGCCCATGCCGAAGCGCAAATAGGGCGCCAGCCCGAACCGCTGCGCGCAGTGCTCAAGGTAAGCGCGGATCTCCGCCTGTGGCGCAAATTGCCGCATCCAGTTGGGGTTGGGCGCAAACGAATACGAATACACATGGGACTGCACGTCGCAGGCGCAGCCAGGGTAGTGGTTGTCACGCCAGGTGCCACCGAGGGTGTCGGCCTGCTCGGCGATAAAGAAGTCGGTAAACCCGGCTTCCTTGAGTTTGATCGCCATGCACAGGCCGGCAAAACCTGAACCGATGATGGCGATGTCGATGGAATCAGTGTGGGCATTCATAGGCTGTCCCTCATGGGCATCAGATGTGCTCCTGTTTTTGTTTTGTCTTTTAGATAGAACACCATTGCAAAGAAAAAATGAATTAATTATTTTAAAAAAGATTTTAAATAATCTACCTGAAAATATCGCCTACGCTAGGACCTTGTTCGCAATGTGCGCCTTGTCCGACAGACGCGCACGCTATGCAGCAAGTCCGGGTCCAGGGTGTGGACGGTGGCTGAGGCCTTGACCAATACCGGTCAGGGAGCAGCAGCAGGGAAGCAGAGGACCGAGCTATGGCGGTTGAATGGGTTGTTGCTGCGGGTGTGTTGGTGGGCGCCAGTGCGCTGCTGTGGGGCTTGAGTGCCTGGATGACACGGCGTATAGAAACCACCGTTCCGATCAACGGGCGTTTCGTCGAGGTCGATGGCGAGCGCTTTCACTATGTCGAAGAAGGTAAAGGCCCACCGCTGGTGATGATTCACGGGCTGATGGGCAGCAGTCGCAACCTCACCTATGCGTTGTCCGGGCAATTACGTGAACGCTTTCGGGTGATTACGCTGGACCGTCCGGGCTCCGGCTATTCCAGCCGTGGCGCACACACGGCGGCAGATCTGCCGGCCCAGGCCCGGCAGATTGCTGCGTTTATCAAGACCCTCGACCTGGATAAACCGCTGGTGTTGGGGCACTCCCTTGGCGGTGCGATTGCCCTGGCCTTGGCGCTTGATCATCCGCATGCAGTGTCCGGGTTGGTCCTGGTTGCGCCGCTGACCCACCCGCAGCGCCTGTTGCCGCTGGTGTTCCTGTCACTGGCCGTACGCCCGGCCTGGTTGCGTCGTTGGGTGTCGCACACCCTGACCCTGCCCGTGGGGCTTTTGACCAAAGGTTCGGTGGTCAAGGGCGTGTTCGCCCCCGATACCGCGCCACCGGACTTCGCCACCCGTGGCGGCGGGCTGCTGGGGATGCGCCCGGACAACTTCTACGCCGCCTCCACCGAGATGAACACAGTCAACGATCACCAGCCGGCCATGGGCA